>CAZWGW010000469.1:0-6009 GCA_964633565.1 uncultured Planctomycetaceae bacterium | reverse complement strand
AGGACGACGGCATGCGGGCCGTGCTCGCCGCCGCCGTCGATCCGGCGGAGGAGGTCGACCTTGTCCAGTTCGCCGTCGTCGTCGGAGTCGCTGACGCGATACAGGCCGCTGTCGTATTTGCCCCCCTTGTTGACGACGACGTACAGGCTGTCGAACGCCCAGAGCAGCCCCTGCGCTTCGCCGATGTCCAGTTTGAGAGGCTGCACGGCATCCGCGGCCAGCGGCTGGCCCGCCTCCGGGGTGGTGATCCGGTACAGACCGCCGTACTGGTCGGAGACGATCAGCCGGCCCCTGGGATCGACGCACATATTGACCCAAGAACCTTCCTGGTCCTGCGGCACGGAGTAGAGCAGC
The DNA here is from genome assembly GCA_964633565.1 of uncultured Planctomycetaceae bacterium. Lineage (GTDB taxonomy): Bacteria > Planctomycetota > Planctomycetia > Planctomycetales > Planctomycetaceae > CAZWGW01. The sequence continues at coordinate 5,655 of CAZWGW010000469.1, read as the reverse complement.
TCGACGTTGAAGCCCTTAAGCGCCTTGATCTGTGCGACGGGCGTCGCGGTCGGCTCGCGGAGCTTCGCGGCGGCGAGGAACCTGTCCGCCGTCAGTTCCTTCCACTTCCCTTCGCCCAGCGCGGCAACGGCGGCGGCCCGTTTCCATTTCGAGTCGTCGAAGTCAGCAGCCGTCCAGCCGTCAGGTGCTTCGGCCGATACGAGCCAGGTTCCGTCGGAGACGATGTCGACGTTGACCCGCCGGCGTCGGCCGACTTCCAGGTGCAGTTGCAGCAATACCCCCGCAGCGCCGTCCTTGTTCGTCGCCTTGATGGCGAACTCATTGCGCCCCTCTCTCACCAGTCGGGCGATGTCCCTGAAGGCGGGGGTTTCCCAGTTGTCGTCCTTGAGCAGGGACTCGCCGTTCAGGAACACCTCCACGGCGTCGTCGCCGGTGACGATGAGCCTTGCGGCTTCAACCCGGCCGCGCGCGACCCGGAATTCCCGGCGAAGGTACACGGTCTGATCTTCGCCCGTTTCGCCTTCGATCCAGATCCATTGGGGGGGCTTGCCGACTTCTTGCGGATTGTCCTGGTTCTGGTTCTCCTGAGCAAACGCCGCGGCGGTCAGCAGCAGCCCCAGACACAATCCGGCCCAAAGGGTTCGCAGCGAGTCGCGCATTGGATTCGATCCTGGAATGACGAGCGAGGGTATTCGGTGTCGACATCGGCAGGGCGGCGTCGACGGCAGGCTTAACCTTGTTTTCTATCCGACCCGCGAACGCCGGAAAAGTGAACGCATCGGATTTGGTGGATCGGATCAACACTCGACGCAGGGTTGGCGCGGGGGTATTCTGGAGTGACCCGCCGATGCGATCGGTGGGCTTTGCGCGGGGAAATCTGATCCAATCCGGAGGCGCTGATGTCCGATCTCAATCGCCGCTCGTTCCTTAAGTCGACAGGCGCCACGACACTCGCAGGTTCGGCGCTGCTCAATTTCGCTTCCGCCCCGGCACGGGCCGCGGGGGCCAACGAACGGGTCCGCATCGGGATGATCGGCCCCGGGGGACGCGGCTTCGGCGCGCACGTCAAGACGCTGGCCCAACTCAAGAACGAGGGGCTCAACATTGAGATCGTCTCGCTCGCCGACGTGTACTCCGTCCAGCGGGACATGGTGGCGGACTACATCCAGACCGAGAACGGCAACACGCCGACGAAATATGTCGACTATCGCGACATGATCGAGAAGGAGCAACTCGACGCCGTCGCGATCGCCACACCCGACCACTGGCACCACAAGATGATCGTGGACTCGCTGCGCGCGGGACTGGCGGTGTACTGCGAAAAGCCGATGACCAAGCACGTCGAAGAGGCGCTCGACGTCGTCCGGGTCTGGAAAGAAACCGGCAAAGTGATGCAGGTGGGCGTGCAGTCCACCAGCCAGCCGGTCTGGACCACCGCGGGCGACCTGCTCCGCGCCGGAAAGCTCGGCAAGGTGCTGATGTTCCAGACGGAGTACAACCGTAACTCGACGATCGGCCAATGGCGGTATTACGAACTGAAGAAGGAGATGACTCCGCAGACAATCGACTGGCAGCGCTGGCTCGGCGTCAAGGAGGGGCTGGCGGACGAGCGGCCGTTCGACCGCGAAGTCTATGCCCAATGGCGACGGTTCTGGGCATACGGCTCGGGGATGTACACCGACCTGTTCGTCCACCGCGTCACGATGATGCTCAAGGCGACCGGCCTGCGTTATCCCGCGCGCGTCGTCGGCGCCGGCGGCCTGTACCTGGAATATGACGGTCGCGACGTGCCGGACGTCGCCACGGTGGCGGCGGACTATCCCGAGGGGGTGCATGGCCTCATTTCTTCGACAATGTGCAACGACGAAACGCGGATTCAGCAGTGCATACGGGGCCATTATGGGTCGTTCGTGTTCAAGGGGGATTCGTTCGACTTCATCCCGGAACGTCCGCAGGTGACCAAGGACAGCAAACTGGAGCAGGAGACGATCGAAGCCGAGCCGTGCAAGGACCACGACCACGCCCACTTCAGCAACTGGATCGCGGCGATCCAGGCGGGCGACCCGGCAATGTGCAACAACCCGCCCGACTTGGGGGCGGCGGCTGTTTCGACCGTGATCCTCGGCGCGCGCAGCTACCGCGAGGGGCGCTGCTTCCACTTCGATCCCGAGATGGGGATCAGCGACGGCAACGGCACCTGGTCGGCGCGCTGGGAGCAGGTCTCCCGCGAGCGCGGCAAGCCGCAGCACATCCCCGGCTGGACGGCCGGCGACTACGGCAGCACGATTGAGGACCCGGCCCACATGGCGCTGGCGGGACCGTGGGTGAACGGCCAGCCGCCGGCGGCAGGGGGATGAGGCCGGAACGAGTTGATCGTCCCATCGCCTTCGACGGAGTGATCGGGACGTCGATCGAGTGCAGTGTGTCACATTGAACACGCGCCTATTCGCGGAGCGGTCCGGTCGTGGCGACGGCATGCAGGATGAGAAAGGTCGCTCCGAGGAATCCGCCGGCCGCGACAAGCGTGCCATAGTTCTTCCGCGTGAGGCAATCGGCGACCCAGAGCAGCCCCCACGAAATCTGACAAGTGAACCAGACGCGTTCCGGAGGCCATACGAGGCCCGCCACGCGCTCGGCATTCCAGATGTCGATCATTGTGCGCACGTAGTAAACGATCAGAAGCAGGGAGCCGTGCGTCGTTCCCAAGCGTCCCTGCGGCGATCGGAAGCGAGGCGACCGTGAAACTCGAATCAGTTGAAGATTCCCGCGCCTCGCGGCGGGAGAACGATCACACTGGTCCGATTACGGCTGATCGCAATTCACCAGTCGAGGCGCGGGATCGGATGGCTGACGCGAAGCTCATCGGCCGATCGTCAGCGACCCGGACGCTCAAAGCGTCCGGGTCGCTGCCGCGAGTGGCGCTCTAACGACTCGCCAGGCCGTTGCGGAGCATCTGTCGCTCCCGTTCAGACATGCCAGGCGTGGCAACCACTCGGACCACTGAACCGTTTCGCCGGGACCGGCTCCTGGTCGACGAAATGGATTCGGATCGACTGCGGTTTGATTCGGCGAGGGATTGCATCTGCCGGGCGCGATCGCGTGCGGCCTGCATCTGCTGCGCGGCGGCCAGCACCTGCTGCTGGTACATCGCTTGCGCCTGGGCCTGAGCGAGCAACTGCTGCTGGAACTGAGACTGGGCCGTGACCGCGCCGCCCCCGCCTCCCAGGAACGGGACCGCCGCGCCGCCATTGAAGGCGGTGGCCGCCGTACCGCCGGTCGCGGCCGCCCCTCCGCCGCTGGCGCACATGCCCTGAGCACGAGCGGATTGTGCCTGACTCGCGAGCAGCGCTGCCGCGACCACCAGGGCCGCCCGGCATGGCCGCGGAATGCGTGTTCTCGAACTTGACTTGAACGCGCGCATGGTGACTCCTCCTCTCTCTGACGTGCCGATGGGGATGTGACGGGAACCTGACGGGCCGTGGTGATGGGATCGCGCTTCCGCTCGACTTCCTATTCGGGTTCCAAACGGGCCTGGGGATCAGAAACGCAATGTGGAGGCCGGTAATCCACAGGGGAATTCCACAGATTTCCAATGTGACGTCGGATGCAGCGGTTGCGCTCGGCGCGCAATAAAACGGGGCGGCGTCCGTAGGAAACGCCGCCCCGCGCGATGGCTCGAGGATCAGGCAGCCGCGTCAACCCGCGGCGTCTTCGCCGATCTGCGACTGCAGGTAGTTCTGAATGCCGATCTTGTCGATCAGGTCCAGCTGCGCCTCGAGCCAGTCGATGCTCTCTTCCGACTCGCGGATGATCTGCTCCATGATCTCGCGGCTGGCCGAGTCCTTGTCTTCGAGGCAAATTGCGACCCCCTGGTTGTAGGTCACGCTGGCGTTCTTCTCCAGCGCCAGGTCATTCTGCAACTGCTCCTTGACGTCGGTGCCGACGCGGATCACGTCGTACCGCGCAATCTCCGGCACCCCCTCCAGGAACAGGATGCGGTCGATGAGCTTGTCGGCGTGCTTCATCTCGTCGATCGACTCGTGGTGATGGTGCGCTGCGAGCCGGTTCAGGCCCCAGTTCTTGCACATCTTGGCCTGGCAGAAATACTGGTTGATGGCCGTCAGCTCGATCGTCAGTCCGGCATTGAGGGCCTCGATGACGCGCTTGCTCCCTTGCATGGTGTTGATTCCTCGTCGTTGTTTGGAGGAGAGTGGATTTGGAGGAGTCGAGTTGTTTCAGTGGCGCAGAATTGTAGAGTGTGGTCCAATGTGTGCTCCACTTGCGATCCGCCTGATTCTCCGAAAAAACGCCAATTGAAATCGAATCCACGCTGCAACTGAGTCTCAACAGCGAAATCAGGGACGTCCCGACCCATGCCGGAGTGGACCACGATTGAGATTGCGGGCAAGTCCGCGGACGTTTTCGAGCCGTTCGGCCCCGGCCCGTATCCGTTCGCCGTGCTGCACCTGCACGGACACGGGCTGGAAACTTTGACGCACAAACCGGAGTTTACCGCCGAACTGGAGCGGCACAGCCTGCCGGCCATTTGTCCGCACGGGCAGCGCTCGTGGTGGCTCGACCGTGTCTGCCAGGAATTCGATCCTCACGTCACGCCACTTTCGTATCTGCGAAATTCCGTCGTGCCGTACATGACGGAGCGCTGGGGGGTCCAGCCGCCCGGGATCGGCGTCACGGGCATCAGCATGGGGGGACAGGGGGCGCTTCAACTCGCGTATCGTTTTCCGCGCCAGTTTCCAGTCGTGGCGGCCATTGCACCGGCCGTCGACTTTCACACGTGGCACGGCCGAGGGCTGCCGCTGGATGACATGTTCGCCACTCCCGAGTCTGCCCGCCAGGAAACGGCAACGCTGCATGTCCACCCGCTCAACTGGCCGCAGCACCAGTTGATTGTCTGCGACCCGGCCGATGTCGACTGGTTCGAGGGCTGCGAGCGGCTGGCCAGCAAACTATACTCGATGGGCATCCCGTTTGAGGGTGACTTCGAGACGTCTGACGGCGGTCACTCGTGGGATTACTTCAACGCCATGGCCCCGCGCGTGATGAGTTTTGTGGCGGAGCGACTGCAGAAAGTCGCCCGCGCGTCGTGATGTTGCGCATGTGCCGCGGAGCGCCGACCATCGTAACCCGAAGCGTAAGTTTTGATGTTGCGCCGTAGCCGAATTCGCCAGGAATTCGGGTGTCGGTCGCACGTTTGACGCCCGAATTCTACGCGAATTCGGCTACGCCCGGTCCGAAAGCGCAACATCAGAAGGCGTAAGCGAGGGGCGAGCTTGTGTCGACATCCAAATCCCTCGCTTACGCTTCGGGTTACAAGGATCTCCGACGAATACCACAATTCGCGACCAACAACCGCAAGCGAGTGTCGGAGTTCCGTTCAGCGAGTCGAATCCGACGCAGGCGTCAATACGAGGTCCCGGAATTCGAATTCCACGGGCGCCTCGATCAACAGCGTCGGAGCGATGTAGACGAGTTCCCAGGCCGTCGGCGGCAGGTCGGGCAGGTCTTTAAACCGGTATTCCACAACCACTCCGCCGCTTGCTTCCGCCGTCGTCTCAAAACCATCGTTCACCGCGAATCGGCGTCCATCTCCGGTCAACAGATAGACCTCGTTGTGATAGATCCATGTGCGATGCG
>CAZWGW010000468.1:0-6022 GCA_964633565.1 uncultured Planctomycetaceae bacterium | reverse complement strand
AATAATGACCAGTGTTTCCCCACGCCGTACCGGCAGCGTGACGTCGCGCAGGATCGTCTGCGGCCCGAAGCTCTTCGTGACGTTGCGGAGTTCGTTGAGCGCCATGGGTGCTTGTTGGTTTGGTGGTTTGGTCGCTGGGTGGTTTGGTCACCCACACAAAACTACAAAGCGACCAATCGACCTCCTGCTACATCAACGAGACGCTGCCCGGCCAAAGGAAGTAATACAATCGTAGTAACAACGTGCCGAGCAGGAAGTCGATCGCCAGGATGGCGATGAACGAATAGACGAACGCTTCGGTGGCGGCCTTGCCGACCCCTTCGGCCCCGGCGCTGGAGTTGAACCCGCGATGGCAGGCGACCAGGGCGATCGCCGCACCGAAGAAGACGCTCTTGAACACGCCGCTCATCACGTCCCACGGCATCACGAACTCGCGCGAGTGGTACCAGTAGTGGAAGCTGTTGACCCCCAGCACGTGCGTGCTGAACAGCCAGCCGGTGATGATGCCGATGCCGTCCGCGCACAGCGTCAGCATGGGGATCAGCAGAAAGCAGGCGAGGAACCGCGGAACGACAAGATAGTGGATCGGGTTCGCGCCGAGGGCCGAGAGAGCGTCGATCTGCTCGGTGACGCGCATCGTTCCCAGTTCGGCCGCCATCGCGCTGCCGACGCGGCCGGCGAGCATCACGGCCGCGAGCACGGGGCCGAGTTCCTTGACGAGCGTCACGTTGATCACGGCCCCGAGCTGCGTCTCCATGTGCATCATGGCGAACTGGTCGTACGCTTGGACGGCCAGCACCATGCCGATGAAGCCGCCGGTGATGAGGATGACCGGCAGGCTTTGGACGCCGACCTCATACAGGATGGGCCAGATGACGCGGCTCCGCGGCAGGCGGGTCAGGAGCCACCCCATCATGCGCAGCCCGAACAGCGTCACGTCGCCGAAGAAGGCGACGACGTCGATCGTCATCCGGCCGACGGCGTGGATGAACGTGTCTCGGGGCTGGGCGAGGGGGGCGCTGGACATCGTGTCGCGCGGGAAATCGCGGGCGCAACCGGTAAGGACCGAGGGCGAATCTGTCCGGACAGGCCCACCCGATGAACGGGGGAATGGGGCGGGGACTGTAGCGAAACTCGCAAAACAGGGGGAGACCAGTCGTTTTGACGGAAGGGGCTGATCCGAAAGAAGTTGTGGTACGTCATGCTGATGCGTCCCGTCGACACACGCGGCGACTGTGCGGTTTCGTCACTCATCAGCGTGCTCATTCCGCTGATCTGGGGCATCGCGTGGTGTGGCGCAGTGCGCCATTACCGCCCACCGCTCCACGGCAAGTCCACATTGCGGATCACCCACAGATCCGAGGGCTCTTTCCACCCGATTGCCTGTGACGCCTCGGCATAATCGGGCGTCGCCCACAGGAACAGTTCACGCGTCGCGGGGGAGTACCGCGGAGTGCGCCCGTGAACTTGCCCGACGCCTGGTAGGGAGACGTACTCCCAGTCGCTGAACGGCTCGCTGACAGCTTTGCGCGTGGACCGAACGACTCGCCATTGTCCGACATCTCCCTCCCGTGAACCGAGCAGCGACAACTCGTCGTCCGACACGCTGATCCATTGGGGCGCCGGCCCGGGTTGCGATCTGTCCCAGCGGATATCGTGCGGCTCGGGCGCACCCCAGTTGTCCGTCCGGTTTGCCCGCTGCGCCAACAGGTATTCCGGCCATTGGCCGGGCACGACGCTCGTCACGTACAGTCTGAGCCCATCCGCGGACAGCCAGGGAATATTCAGGGCGGCCGCCGGACCGAAATGCGGCACCTGCTGCGGCGGTCCAAATGAATCGTCCGTGGACTGGCGCGTGGCACTGAATGTCTCAAAGCGTCCCATCCCGAGCGGACGCGTGAAAACCACTTCGAGTTCGTCGCCGGTCAGCACCGGGTGGTGTCCCGCAAACAGGGCACGCTTGTTCTCAAACCTCTCGCTGGCGGTAGGTCGATCGGCGGTCCAGATCCATTGCCCTTGCTGACCAGTGGGGGGCGGCCCTTCCCAGTAGATCCGCATCCCGTTCGTCGACACCCAGGGGACAGACTCATATTCCGCCGTGTTGAGTTCGGAGAGGGAAACCAGTTCCGGCGCGCCACCTGGACCGGTGGTTGCCGCGGCCGTCCAATCGAGTTTCCGTATGCGGATGTTTCGAAACTCGACATCCGCATTCTGACTCCGCAGGCAGATCTTCCCCGCCCGCTGCGGCACACCGGTCGCTTCATTAACCAGCACGCCGTTCATCTGCACTGAAATGCGGTCCCCCTGGCAGGTGATCTCGCAGGTATTCCAATTCGTGACGGCGAACACCTGCGGTTCTGTGATCGTTCCGAAGTGCCCATTGCCGCTCGCCGGGGCGACGCCGCTTTTGTGCTGCAGCGGCGTATCGTAAGTGACGAAGCACGCCGGCCCGACCGTTTTCTGCTCGTTGGTCGTCCGCCGCAGGTCGATCTCGATGCCTTTGGGATCGTAGTTGATGGAGTTCAGCCCTTCGGCGCGGACCACGATGCCGCTCCCGTTCGGTCCGACGAATTTGCCCGGTGGGAAGCGCCAGTCCAGTGTGAGCACGAAATCGCGATACGTCCTGTCGGTCTCCAGCCAATTCTGGCCCCCGCTGTTTGCGACGAGCACCTGTCGCTCCGAATCGGCCGTCCACGGGATCGGGGGCTGCTGGCCTTCGCTTTTGTGGATGCTCCACCCGGTCAGGTCGCGGCCGTTGAACAATTCCGTCGACTCACCCGCGGCTGCGGCAGCAGCAGCACCTCCGCCGGACAGCTCGCGAATCCGGATATTGCGGAATCGCACGACACCCAGCATTTTCTGCAGGCCGATCGGACCGGCAGCACGCCACACTCCGGGCCGGCCATTCCCCTGCCGGGCCTGCTCGACGTGCTGGTCCAGGTCAGTGTCGACCGTCACAGTGCCGTCGACTGTGACGCGCAATTTGCGTCCCTGGAGATGGACGTTCATGGCGTGCCACTGCCCGCGCGCCAGGCTGGGCAGCGTCCGAACGGCACTGAGCGGCGCCAGAGCGCCCGTGCGACGGAACGGGACCTGATCCAGTACGCGCACGTTCGCGGCGTCCTGCTCATCGACGATCTGGATTTCGGCCTGGCCGATCGCGCCCGTCTGACTTGGATCGCAACGGAAGGCGACGCCGCTGTCGGTCAACGCGGAGACGGCGAACTCGAGCTGCAGCTCGAAGTCGGAGTAGTCCTTCTCGGTCATCAGCCAGCCGGCGTTGCCGCCCTGCGTGCCGACATCGGCGACGATCTCGCCGTTCTGAACGGACCAGCCTCCTTCGACCCCGGTCTTTCGCCACCCGGTCAGGTCCCGGCCGTTGAACAGGTCGGCCCAGCCGTTGCGGGAAGGCGCCGTTGCCTTCTCGTACGTCTGCTCCGACTGTCCTTGAGGCGTACCATCGAATTCTTCTGGTCGGCTGCCTTCCGGTGGGGCGACGCAAAAGCGCAAGGTCGTGCCGTCATTCGTCAGCTCATAGATTCCCGGCTGCACCTTGCCGGCAATGGCCGGCGCACCGCCCTTTTCGGGAATGAAATCAAGATGCTTTGGAGACTGCGCAGGATCGATTTCCAGACGCCCTTCGATCACCTTGTCGCCAAACGACAGCGTGTAATTCTGCCCAGCGATGACGAGCCGCCGTCCTTCGGCGAACTGAACGCCGATTGGCTTTCCCCCAAGTATTCCCTCGACGAAGGTCCATTCTCCTTCCAAATCGGGATCAATTCCGATTTGTGCGACACCACCGCTCGCCGTCGAGTCTGCGCGCTTCGCATACCACAACTCTCCCTCTGCTCCGCGATTCGAAAAGAAGTACAGCGTCTGATTGTCGGGCGATAGCGCCGGCTTCCCTTCGTTGCCTGTCGTGTTGATTCTCGCACCCAGATTCACGGCCGGACCGAAGGCCGCGTTGCGCGACGTCCTCGTCGTCATCCACAGATCGGAACCGCCCAACCCTCCGGCCCGGTCAGACGTGAAGATCAGGACGTTCCCGTCCGCCGAGATGGCCGGATCCATGTTTCGGCCTGCCGAGTTGACGTTCGGGCCGAGCGGAGCCGGTTCGTCGAACGGTTCCTGAGTCGACGAGCGGCTGCTCATCCAGATCGACAGCGGTCCCGGACTGCCTGGTCGATCGGAATGGAAGAACAGCAATAATCCATCTTCCGTCACCTTGGCGCCGGCCTCGCTGGCGGCTGAGTTGACCGGCGCTCCGAGATTCTGCGGCGTGCCGAACTCCTCCCCGGTCGATGTCCGCTGCGCGTACCACAGGTCCCACTCTCCGCGACCTCCGCTCCGCTTCCACGCGTCGAAGTAGAGGGTCAGTCCGTCACCTGACAATGCGGGCGAACCCTCGGGGGTGTTCGAATTGACATTCGCCAGCTTGACGGCGACGCCAAACGGCGCATCCTGCCTCGGCCTGCTCGCCGTCCAGAGATCGGAACTCCCGCCGGAGGAGCGGCCGAAAATGATCGTGAGTCCATCGGCACTCACGGTTGCCGTCGGCTCCGCACTGTCCTTCGTGTCAATCGTCGGTCCGACATTCACGGGATCGGACCAGGTCCAGTCCTCGTCATCGGCAGTCACTGGGAAGGTCGACGTCGACGGCCGGATGAGATTGTCGGCGGATCGCAGAAACATCGAGGTGGCTGGCCCGGCGAGGTTCCCGGCGCCTTCCCGCCCGGCCCTCATCGCCTTGTACTCTGGATCATCGACGAACGCCTGCCTTGCCGACCTGTAAGAATTCTCGTCCTGATACTCCAGGATGCGGTACCGATTGCTGTCTGACAGCGTCTCGTCCGTCGCTGCGAACGATGCGTACGCTTTGATTCCGTGCCTGGCGAGCAGACGGACTCCCATCTCCTGGCGGGACGGGTCGTTCGGGGCCGGCACACTCTCTGCGGATGCCGTGGCGGCTCGCAGTTCATAAGCCTTGCCGCTGGATACGGGTCCGGGGATGGGCGAGGACTCGGTCAGCTTCAGAAACACCGAATTCACCCGCTGGTCACCGATTCGCGCGTCAGGCTCTGTTTCGGCGGGGCGCTGCCGGTCATTCCGGAATGCCTGCCACGATCGGGTGGCCGCCTCCCGGCTTTCGTGCTGGAACAGAACGAGCAGCGTGTTTGACGCCTGCGGCTCCTCAATCGGCGTCCAGTACGCAATGCTGGTGATGCCAAGTTTTTGAAACAGCGGCTCGTAATAGTCGCGATATCGCGCGATGAGTGCGTCGAAATGTCCCGGGCGGCAGGTATGGGTGCGCAACTCATACACTGTCTCTGCGCCGGTGGTACCGGCCAGTTGAGGCTCCACCGGCCACTTCCCAATCGACTCCTCCCCGAACTTCGCCGCTAGCGTCTTGTCCAGCAATTCGACCACGACCGCCGGGTTCTCGCCGTCCTTCAGTGTGAACTTGTCCGTCTCGAACTCCGACTCTCCATACGTGATCTTGAGCGTGTTCTCCCCCGGCTCGACCTTGAGTTCCTTGTTGGCGCTCTCGATGTTCAGCGTCCGCCCCTGGAACGACACCTTCACGTCGGGGTTGTTGATCTGCACCCGGACGACGGCATCACCGGACTTGATGTAGATCGTCACGGCCCACGTCGTGAGCGCGAACGCGATCACGCCCACGGCGATGCCGAGCCACGGGACCCAACTCCCTTCGCCGATCCGCCGGCCGTCCGGCGTGTAGCCCCCCGGCTTCCACAGCTTCCCCTTGCCGTAGCGGCTCAGTTCTTCCTTGATCTGCAGCGCCTTGTGGTGCTTCGGCTTGATCTTCAGCAGTTCGTCCGTCGCCCGCGTCAGCACGGCGTTGTCGTTGACCCGCTCCGCCTCGTCGATCTCCGCCAGCAGAAAGGCGACTTCGTCCGCGAGTTGGCGCGCCTTCGTGAGGAGCGCGCGGACTTCGTCCGTCCGTTTCTGATCCGGGATCTGCTGCAGCATCTGAACCACCTGTTCATAGTCATGTTTG
>CAZWGW010000467.1:0-6025 GCA_964633565.1 uncultured Planctomycetaceae bacterium | reverse complement strand
CTGCTGACCGTCGCATTCGACATTCCAAGTTCCTTGCCGATCTCTTCAAAACTCAGCCGGTCGCGGTTTCGCCACACAATCACGTCGCGGTACACGTCCGGCAGTCGCACCAGTGCGGCACAAACGGCTGCCTGCTCCTCCTGTGCGATCATAACGTCACTGCCGGTAGGCGTTTGGGCGGCAATCGGTCGGCCACCCGCGAATCTCGAATCGTCGTCAATTCGCAACTCACGGGAGAGTCGGCGCTTCTCGACGGAATACCTCTGCACCTCGTCGGCCAGGCTGTTGAGCAGTATTTGCCGCAGCCAGGCCCGGAGCGCGGCCTCATCTGCCCCTCGGAACTCGGCCCTCCCCCGCCAGGCCTTCCACAGTGTCTGCTGCACGAGGTCCGAGGCGCCCATTTTCGGGCGCAGCGCGGAATCGAGTTCCTGCTCGGCGATCAGCAGCAGGTACGGGCGGAAGCGTTCGAACAGCGCGGCCATTCCGTCGGGAACAACCTCAGTCGAGGAGAATTCCGCTTCGACCTGTCGTTGAAGTGGGAGAGGCGTCACCGGCTCGTCACCTTCGGTGAGAAATCATCCGGGCGATGGAAGGAATTCAGCGAACGAGCATATCCCGGGCGCAGACCGAACGCGAGCGAAATGATCTCGCCTTGAAGTCGGGAGAGACCCGCTCGAACGCCGAGACCGTCGGTCGAATCAGGAATCCCGAAAAATGTCGCATACGGTACAGGCCGCAAGGGCGTCCAGAGAATTATGGGAGCGGTGTGCCCCCACGCGAAGGTGTGTCCGAGTCACGTCGGTGACTGCGAACGGTCCCCCCTTTTCGACTGTGTCCATTTTGCTGACTCCGTGACTCAGGTGTTCAACTGAGGACCTGTGCGATGTGGAAGTGCATTGCCGTGCCGAGTGCCGTCTGGATGGTGAAATTCTCCGCCGTGTGCTCTCCCGCAGTTGCCGGAATGATCACCACAGCGGACGGGAATGGTGCGGATGCGGTCATACGGAATGGTTCGTTTGCTAACACAAACTACGGAGCAGAGGCCCATCTTTGGGCCAAGAACGATCGGTTCACAGAATTCAATCGAAAGTTCTACTTGAGGTTCGACCTCTCGTCATTTGATGATGTGATCGACACTGCCGTTCTGACACTGACAGCTTCAAGTAGCGGTGCACTCACGCCCTACGAGTTGCGAGTCTACGGACTGAAGGACGGTCATGCCGGCGAGAACTGGGCCGAATCGTCGATCACTTTCAACAACGCGCCGGGCAACAACAGCAGTCTCGACTCGGCGTCATCCTCGGCCGTGCTCCTGGGCACAATGGCGTTTCCACTGGTTTCGGCGGGCACGCCGCTTTCATTCTCTTCGCCCGCCTTGGTCAGTTTTCTCAATTCGGACACGAACAATCTGGTGACGTTGATCTTCACGTCGACATTGACCGACGCCAATCCTCAGTCGTTCGCATCAAAGGAGCACGACAGCTATCTGCCCCCGACACTGACATTGAATTCCAGTCAGCCCGTCCCGGAGCCTTCCAGTCTGACGCTGTTCGGCGCTGGGCTGGTGATTCTGGGCGCTTTTCGCCGGAAGGCGAGAGCGAGAGTATGAGTTTAGTCAGGCTTCGCCTTCGACGCGATTCTCGAGCCGGCGCATGAAGTTACTGGCCGCATGGTCAATCTTTTCTGCCTTGAGTCTCTTCTCGTTGCCCGCCGCGGCGGGAATGATGACCGGCAATCTGCTGCTGAATGCAGGAGGCGAGACCGGCGTCGCCGCTCCGTGGACGTTTTCAAGCAGCACAATTCTCGCCAGCGCGCCGGCGACGTTCGGTTCGCACAGCCTGGCCGCAAGCGAAGGCTCGCATTGGTTTCGGATCGACCTCAATTCCACATTGACTGGCGCGGCTGCCGGCAACGGCGTCAACTTCAACGGCAACCACATCAATCAGGTCGTGGACGTGCGGGCTCTCGGGCAGATCCTCTCGGTCACGTTCGGCGGCGACCTGCTGGGCGTCGGCGAAATCACCAGCGGCAACGGCACGTTCAGTATGGGCGGCCGATTCGCAATCACCTTCCTCGATCAGAACCTGGTCGGACTCGGCGGGCGGTCGGCAGGGCCGAACAACTTCTCGATTGCAATGCCGACCGTGATTCAGGACGTCCGCGGAGTGGCGACGACGATTCCCACGGGGACGGCGTTCATCCGCTTTACGGCAAGCAGCACGTTGCAGGTGATTACCAACGACGGCGGCGATGTGCAGGCGCGGGCCATCCAGGGGCACGACGACCTGTTCCTCGCGATTGAGCACGAGTCCCCACAGCCTGTCCCTGAGCCGTCGTCGGTGTTCCTGCTGGCTGTGGGGGTCGTCTCGCTGCTCGCGAGGCGACGGCTTGTTCGAATCATTCCCGGCGCGGGCTGACCAGCCGCTCCGATTTCAGCATCGCATGCGTATTCAGTGCAGAGCCGGCCCTGCTGACATCCAACCACCGAACTCACACAGCCCACCACTATGACAAGACTATCTTCAGCGCTCGTACTCGTGCTCGCCTCGTTGGCCTTGGCGGACTTGCCCGCCGCTCGCGCCCAGGTGACCGTCCTCGAAGACGAATTTGACGGTACAGAGTTGCACCCGGATTGGCAGATTTCGACCGTGAACGTGGCCTCGTCGGACCTCGGCGTCAGCGATGGCAGGCTCATCGTGACCGATATCGTGCCGTACGTATATCGTTCCGCGATCGGCGCCGGCTACGACTACGGGGACGTGGGACCGACCGCAATTCGACTGGAACGTGCGTTTGCTCCGACTACGGACCTGGAACTCAGCTTCAGCATGTCCTGGCGGACAATGCACATTTACGACCGCATGTATCTCTCCGTCGCACTGCTGGACGATCAGGACAACTACCTCGCTTTTGCGCAGTTTGTCGACGGCTGGGGAAACCCCAGCGATGTCAGTGCGGCGGGTTACTGGGTCCAGTGGGTCGGCGGCGAGTACATCTACAATTCGACCAGATCCACGGAATTCTACGACGAAGACGTCACTTTCCGCATGACCCGCCTGGGTACTCAGTATGACACGCACTGGAACTCGTCGAGCAATCCCTCCGGTGGCGCTGACCATGGTACGATCTCCGACGCTCCGGCGGCCAAGGTCGTCATTGGCTTCATCTTTCTCGACTACAACGGAAATCTCGGCTATGGCCCGTCCATGTTCGGCACTGAGTGGGTCGACTTTGTGCGAGTCACTGATCTCGCGACTCCGGCTGACACCGACAACGACGGTCTCACCGACGCTGACGAACTCTCCGTTCACCATACAGACCCCAATGACGCCGACACCGACGACGACGGCCTGCTGGACGGCACGGAGGTCGACATGGCGGAAGGTTCCGGCTGCCCGAATCCGCTGGTCGCGGATTCCGATGGAGATGGCTTGAACGATGGTTACGAGGTTGGGATCGGATCCAGTCCCTGCATGCCGGATACCGACGACGACGGCGTGCGTGACGATCGCGATCCCACTCCCACCGACCCGGGCGTCCCGAGCAGCTTCATTGAGGCCGAACTGCGCGACCTGGGTGCCGAGATCGACGCGCTGGGCCTGTCCGTCTTCAGCGGCAAGACCGACAATGCGGCGGCCGGGCGGCGCAACGCGCTGTCAAACAAGGCCAATGCAGCGGCGAATGCAGTGGCGGCTGGCAACATCGTTGAGGCAGTCGAGGAACTTTACAGCGTGCTCGACAAGGTGGACGGCGAACCGGAACCCCCGGATTGGATGCTTGCCTCACCGGAGAAAGATGCCGTGGCCATGAACGTGGCGCTGCTGATCGAGTTACTCCTGCTGTTGTAAACAGTCCCGGTGTGCAGCTTTGGGGCGAGCAATCACTTGGCCTGTTCAACCCCCGTACGCCCCATACCGCCGCACTCCGCGGGCAAACGCCGCCCGGTTCGCCAACAGCAGCATGACAATCCATGCCAGCTCGATCAACAACTCCCGCGCCAGTTCCACATGCGTGTACCGCCCCAGCATGATCGCCGAAGGGAGATACGCCAGGTACTTGAACGGCAGGAACTCGATGACCGTGTTGAGCGCCCCGGGGAGCAGGTCCAGCGGCAGCATGTGGCCGGAGAGGAAGTAGTTGATCATCATGTAAATGAACAGCAGCGAACTCACTTCCAGGAACCAGAACGAGATCAGCCCGATCAGCGACTCCAGCAGGAAGCCCATCAGGAAACCCATCGCCAGCGACGCCACAAACGCGGCGATCGTCCAGCCGTCCGGCCAGCCGGGGAAGAACCCGCGGCAGAGCCAGAACACGAGCGCAAACGGCCCCGTAGCAACGGCGTAGTACACCAGCTTGTGGGCCACGCGGTGCCAGAAGAGGTAACCGAGCATGTCGATCGGCTGCGTGAGGTACTTCTTGACGGTGCCGTCGCGAACGTCCCGCGCGATGCCGCTGGCGAGCCCCGGCATGCTGGAGAAGGCCCGCGCCACCATCGCCAGCAGGTAGTAGGCGACCATGCTTTCGTAGGTGTAGCCGGCGATCTCTGTCTTTCCGCCGCGCGCGCCGTGCGAAAAGATCGCCCCCCACAAGTAGATCTGTGTGACGATGGGAAGGAAGCGGAACAGCGTCCCCAGCGCGAAGTCCGCCCGGTACACGAGGCGCTCCTCGATGCACGTGCGAAGGATGATCCAGTTGACGCGGAGGGGGGCGGTCACGGGAGGCGTCGGAGGTCAGGGATCACGGAGCGGACGGTGCTCACTCGTTGTGTGGGCGATGCGGCAGCACTTCACAACGAGTTGTATCGTTCACAGCCCGGCCGTCCAATCGCGATGACTCCTGACGGACCTGGTTGGGCAGGATGGGTCCGCGTGTGGAGCGGGTTTCGTTCGCGTGGGAGGGGGACCAGCGCGCCGAGCCGAACGTGCCGCTTCAGCCGCGGCGGCTCAGGATCGCACCAGCCGCCGTCGGCTGCAAGCCGATGTTAGACCGCGCTGGGATTCAACCGGATTCTGTCGCCTCGTCCTGGATGTCGAGCAGGTACTTGGCCAGGGGGCTCAATCGTCGGCCGGTCTGGGAGAGCATCCGCACTCCAAAGTCCGTTGCTGCTTGGCCGGTCCGAGGAACGAAAAAACCCTGCAGTGATCGTCGTGGACGGTCAGAACTGTTGGCTGTGTGCCCGTGCCACGTGGATCCACTGAAAATCAACAACGAGCCTGCAGGACCGCACGCGAGCACCTGCTCAGGATGCTCAGCGCCAGGATCTGTCGATACACCCTTCGGAGGTTCCGACTGATGGTGGGAGCCAGGCAGGAATCGGGTCGCCCCGTTGTCGGGCCGGAATTCGTCGATCATCAGGATGAATCCGAAGAGCGGCCAATCCGTCGAAGCCGCTTGGACATCCACGTGAAGCCGTTGAGCTGGCTGGTGCGGCCGCAGCGTTCGAGCCAGCAGCGAACTCAGCTTGAATGGCCGGCCGATGACCCGACAACAGGCTTCGAGCAAGGGCGGATACACGTAGATGTCATCGAACGCAGCACCTCGATTCACGAAGTCACTCACACGTGTTGTGGTGCTCCCGACTCTGACGTCGTCCCCTGTCGCCAGGTTGACGGCCTCGTCATAGGCCTCGGCTAACCTTGGAATTCGACTCGAAGGCACTGGACCATCGATCACAGCAAAGCCTTGTTCGTGCAGGGCGGCCGCCGCGCTCGGAGGGAGTTCGCGAATCTCAGAGAAAGTCTGGAACCAGTTCATTCTGGTGATGTCGCGACGGCCTAACTAGACATGTCCCAGTTCAACGAGTCCGCCGGGCGCGTCGTAGTCGTTTCGCATTCGCATCATGAGCGGGCCGTCCTTGCCATGCGGTCCGAAGACATCCACCCGCCACCACTCTCCGTTCCAAAAATCACAGCTGCCATCGGGGAATATCGCCACAGATGTACCGGCGGGGGCACCTGCCGCGCGGAGGGTGTCGCACATTCGGGCTGCCCAGGCTTTCACATCTTCGCCGTCGGGGATCGCG
>CAZWGW010000466.1:0-6026 GCA_964633565.1 uncultured Planctomycetaceae bacterium | reverse complement strand
ACCGAGCTGGCCGACGAGTTCGTGGGGGGCATCCTCAGCGCCGGCCCGGAACGCCTGACGGCCGCCGGCCGTCGTGGCATTCCGCAGGAGATCTCCGTGGGAGCGACCGACATGGTCAACTTCGGACCGCCCGAAACCGTGCCGGAGAAGTTCCGCGGTCGGACGTTCTACCAGCACAACCCGACCGTGACGCTGATGCGGACGACTCCCGGGGAAAACCGTCTGATCGGTGCCGACATCGGCCGCAAGGCCGCCGCCGCGACAGGACCGACCCGGATCGTCCTGCCGCTGCGGGGCGTGTCGGCCATCGATGCCGCGGGGAAGGCGTTCGAGGATGTGGACGCACGCCATGCGCTCTTTGAGGCGATACGAACGCATGCCACCAATGTCGAGGTCATCGAGCGCGATGAGCACATCAACGACCCGTCATACGCAGAATTTGCCGCTCAGACGCTGTTGTCATTACTGGCGGGCGTGGGCAGCAGGATGTAGCCGCTGTGCTCGCGCCGTCGCGAGGGCGCGAGGCATAGGCCAGGAATTCGGGCGTCGGCAACACACAATGCCCGAACTCTGCGCGAGTTCGGCTACGGCGTTCGACGCAGTTCGCCGGAATCTGCGGTTGACCCCCTCTGGCCCCCTCTCCTAGCTTCCCGCGCATGACGGAGCCCGCCCTCCCTCCTGCGCCCCCCGCGGAACGCACTGACCTCGCAGACGTTGCCGCCATGAGCGGCGCCGTCTCGGGCTGGTTGGGATCGGCCGTACTGCATTGCGGCCTGATCGTGCTCGTCATGCTCGTTGCGCAGCGGCCGTTTGGACCGACCGCCGGTGGTGGAGGGGGCGGCGCCGGCGACGGAAACGGCGCGTGGATCGATGCCTCGTTCGGATTCGGGGAGGAATCCGCCGACGTGGAGTCCACCGGCGGTCCGGAAATCGTGCCCGTCAGCTTCGAGTTGCCGGCAGCAAGTCACGAACCCGTCGATCCTGCCAATTCGTTCTCTCAGGCGCTATCGTCCACGACGGAGCAGCCCTCGATCAGTCTCGTGCATTCCGCAGCGCGCTCCGGCGCCGCGGCCCGGCAAGCGGCGGAGAGGGGCAATCCCGGCGGGCATTTCGCACCGGAAAGTGCGGCCAGTTCCGGCAGCGGCGGCGGAAGTGATTCGGGAACCGGCACGAGCCCCGACCTTGACGCCGGCAACGGACGCGGCGGCACGTCCCTCTTCGGCATCGCGGACGCCGGCGCCCGATACGTCTACGTCATCGACCGGTCGATCAGCATGCAGGACTGCAGTGCCCTCGACGCGGCCAAAGCAGAACTTGCCACGAGCCTCAGCCGGATCAACCCGACCGAAGAGTTCCAGATCATCTTTTTCAATCAGGAGCCACACAAATTGAGGCTGCGGACGACCGACGAGTTCTTCCGCGGGACCGATCCCCACCGGCGGCTGGCCGTTGCCCGGATGCAGCTCATCCCGGCCGAAGGGGCCACGCGCCCGCTGCCGGCCCTGCTGGAGGCGCTCAGTCTGCGGCCGGATGTGCTGTTCTTCCTGACGGACGGCGACCGACCAGGACTCTCATCGGAGGACCTGCGACGTCTCCGGCAGCGGAACGGCGGCCGCGCGCGAATCCACTGCATCCGCTTCATCAACAACGACGCGGAGTCGTCCGCTTCCGGGAACTGGATGGAGCAACTGGCCGCGCAGAATGCCGGTCAGTATGTCGTGCGCGACCTGCGCCCGCCCGCGAACTCGAATTGACCCCCGTCTCGCGTCTGAAGTATAAACCCGCCCCTCATTTCGGGCGGAAGCGCCCCTGCGCAGGACGCAACGGAACTTCCGCTTTCGGGCCGCAAATCACTCGGACCTGGAGCAACACGGATGGCTGCGATTGCTGCACAGCGACTGGCCCCGAACGACGCGCCCGGCGCCGTGAATCTGCTGCTGACACATCTGGTCGCGGCGGTCGAGAAATCCCCAGTCTGCCACGAGCCGTACGCGCACGTCTACATCGAGAATGTCTTTCCGGCCGATTTCTACAGGCGGATCCTGGCCTCGTTCCCCGACCCGAAACTGTACAGCCCGCAGAACATCAAGGTCTGGGTGCGCCCCAGCGGCGAGAGCACCCGCGACCGGATCTTCCTCACGGACGACGCCATCGACCGCTTTCCGGACGACCGTCGCGCGATCTGGCGCACGATCTCCGCGGCCCTCACCCACAACGCGCTGAAGCGGGTCGTATTCCGCAAACTGGCCCGCGACCTCGCGCTGCGGTTCGGGATCGACGAGAGCGCCGTTGACGGCATCACGTCGTTTCCGCGCATGGTCCTGCTCCGGGACACCGAACAGTACCGCATCAAGCCGCACCCGGACGGCCTGGAAACGATCGTCACGATGCAGTTCTACTTCCCGGAGGACCTCTCGCAGGAGCAACTGGGCACGTCCCTCTATGCACAGCGGTCGGCGTGGGGCACGTTGCTCAACGGCGGCCAGAAGTTTGAAGAGGTCAAACGGTTCCCGTTCCGGCCGAACAGCGCGTACGCCTTCGTCGTCAATAACATGAAAGGCAGGAAGAGCTGGCACGGCGTGGAACTCGTCCCCAACGGGATCGGCGTCCGCAATACGCTGCTCAATCGCTACATGGCCAGCGAGACCGACGCCGCCTACTGATCAACGACAGCGCCGCGGGTCGTTTAACCCGTAGCCGCAGGCGAGGGAGCGATGCGGCATCCCTCGCCTGCGGCTACGGGTTAAACGAAGCGCACAACCGGACGAATTCGGAAATGGACTTCCGATACACCCTGCGATTCTTTACGGACGAACTGTTCCGCTGGACGCTGTTCCGCCACCGCGACGTGCACTGCCACGTCGTCACCGGTCAGCAGTCGGGCAGCCACTGGCTCAATCACCTCCTCGGCG
Organism: uncultured Planctomycetaceae bacterium; assembly: GCA_964633565.1. Taxonomy (GTDB): domain Bacteria; phylum Planctomycetota; class Planctomycetia; order Planctomycetales; family Planctomycetaceae; genus CAZWGW01. Next base: position 3,114 of record CAZWGW010000466.1, on the reverse strand, counting down.
AAGTGATCTGTGAGGTGTACCGGGTCCCGCGCCCGAAACACATCGACGACCGCGTGCTGATCGGCAATCCGCGCTTCCTCAAGCCGCTGCCGAACGTGCCGCGCATCGTCTGGACCCATCACGCCCCCAGCCCGATCGTCCACGCCCGGCCGTTCCGCACGTTGCTCCGCTTCCCGAAGTACGTCGTTCTGGTCCGCGACATCCGCGCGGCCATGGTCTCCCGCTACGAGAAGCGCAAGGATGACTTCGGGATTTCGTTCTCCGAATACCTGCGGGACCTGCGGCTGCTGGGCAACCCGAACAAGTGGGACCTGCTCAAGCGGTTCAGTTTCTTCAATGCCTGGGGCCGCGTCGCCCGCTGCATGCCCGGCAAGGTGCACATCGTCCATTACGAATCGCTGCGGAGAGACACCGTCGGCGAACTACGGCGGGTCTGGGACTTCCTGGAATTGCCGATCTCCGACCAGGGGGTCTTCCAGCGGTCCGTCGACGCATCGACCAAGGACAAGATGTCCCGCAACGAAGAGCCGGGACGCCGGCTGGACCTTGTCCGCAGGGATGAGCGCGACCCGGTCGCGTGGTTCAGCGACGAGGACCGGCGATTTTTCAATGAACAGTGCCGCCGCTACCTCAAGCACCCGTTGGGGTACGACTTCAGCAACTGGGCGTCGGCCAAACTGCCGCCGCAACCGACCGTCATCCGCCGCGCCGCCTGAGCCAACTGTAGCCGGGGTCAGTGACCCCGGCCGTGACGCAACAGACCCGAATGTCCGGCCTCACTGAGGCCGGCTGCAGACACATGCTCCTTTCGCACAAACACAAGTTCATCTTCCTCAAGACCCGCAAGACGGCGTCCACCAGCACCGAGATCGCCCTTTCGCGCTATTGCGACGGTCCCGACGACGTCATCACCCCCATGGGGGCCGAAGAAGAGGGCATCCGTGGGCCGCTCGGCATCGCGCCGAAGAACTACCTCGCGCCGTGGTCCGACTACGCAGCGTACGACTGGTTCAAGCTCGCGGTGCGGGGCCGGCGCAAGCTGCAGTTCTGGGGCCACATGACCGCGCAGGACGTTTATGAACGGATCAGCCCGGACGTGTGGCAGTCGTATTTCAAGTTCACGTTCGACCGCAATCCCTGGGACAAGACGGTCTCCAACTACTTCTGGCGCTGTACGCGGGACCGCAGGCCGATGGACCTGGACGAGTACTTCCGCCGCTACGCCGGCAAGTTCCCGCAGTACAACTACCAGTACTACAGCATCGACGGCGAAGTCGCGGTGGACTTTGTCGGACGGTTCGAGCACCTCGCGGCCGACATGGAGTACGCACTGCAGCAGGTCGGGATCAAGTTCGACGGCTGGCTGCCGAAGGCCAAGAGCCACACGCGCAGCGACAAGCGGCACTACAGCGAAATCCTGAATGCCCAGCAGCGGCAGATCATCGCCAATCACTTCCGCAAGGAGATCGACCTGCTCGGATACCAGTTCGAAGAGAAACGCGCCGCCTGAGTAAGTAGCACGGATTTCCAATCCGTGCACCTGTGTGCCGATTCGCCTGGGCTACCCACGGATTGAAAAACCCGTGCTACATCACAAATGCTCCGCATCCTGATCCCCAGCGACGGCAAGCCCGGCCATTACAAAAAGGCCGCAGCGATCGCCCAGGCGCTGGCCGTCGAGCATCCGGCGGAAGTTTCGTTTCTCGACGTCCGGCTGCGACTGGCCCTGTTTCACGACGTCCTCCGCCGGCACCTCCGCCGACATCGGCGGCTCCCCGGCCCGCGCTGGCTGTCGCTGTTCTATCGACTGCCGCCGGCACTCCCGACGCGCCCCGATCTGATCATCTCGTCCGGCGGCAAAACGGCGTTCGTCAACGCGTGGCTGGCCCAGCACTACGGCTGCCCCAACGTATTCATCGGCGACACGCGCGGCGTCCACGACGCCTACTTCTCGCGGATCGTGGTCCACGACGCCGCGCACGACGGCGACCCGCGGTTCATCCCCAGCCTGATTCCGACAGAAATCACCGCGGATCTGCTGCGCCGCGCCGCCGCTGAATACGCGGCCACGCAGGACCCCGGCTTTCTCGCCCGCCGACACTGGACGCTCCTGATCGGCGGCGACTCCGGCGGCTATCGCTTTCGGCAGCCCGACTGGGAATCGCTCGGCGTCGCGATTCGGGTCCTCGCTGAACGGCACGGTATCCGCTGGCTCATTACGACTTCCCGCCGCACCGGCCGCGGGGCCGAAGACGTGCTGCGCCGCGCGGACCTGGCGCCGCACATCGACGAGTTGCAGATCTTCCGCACGGACCCCCGCAGGATTTACAACGCCCTCCTGGGGTGCGCCGAGACGATCTGCTGCACCGAAGACAGCGGCACGATGCTCACCGAGGCCGCCGCTGCGGGAAAACCGCTGTTCGCCGTCCGGCCGCGCATCGCCGAGGCGACCCCCGCACTGCAAGAACTCCTGCAGTTTTACGAGTCACGCGGCCGCCTGAAGCGCATGGCAATTGACAAACTGCAGTCCCTGCGCGCGGACGACGTGACTCAGGGGTTTCACGTGGAGCACGAGGACGGCCTGTCTGCCGTCTGCGCGCGGATTCTCGAGACAATACGCGCCGCCGCCTGATGGTCAGTGCGGCAACTCGAGAATCAGGTTCATTCGCGTCCGCTGCAGCACGCGATAACCGTGGTCGAGCAGCAACTTCGCCGCGGGCGACAGGTCCCGGTTGCGGATCTGCTCCAGGATGATGCTCCGAGGGTAGCGGTCGCCTGGAGCGTCGCTCAGGAACCGCCCGAACACGCGGTCTTCCGCCCCTTCAATGTCGATCTTCAGGCAGTCGGGCCGCGCCATATTGTGCGCGTCGAACAATTCCACGAGCGTCACCGCCGGCACGAGCAGCGCGCTCCCGGCGCCGACCACCAGGCTGTTCTGGCCGCGGTTGTGGCCGTTCAGGAACAACTCGACCAACCCGGTCTCGTCGCTCACGGCCGCCTGCACCGTGGTGATGATCCCCAGATTGTTGGCGTCGACGTTGTAGCGCAGCCGCGAAAAGATCACCGGGTCCGGCTCGACCGCCACAATCCGCCCGTGTCCGTTGCACAGCCTGC
>CAZWGW010000465.1:4273-6031 GCA_964633565.1 uncultured Planctomycetaceae bacterium | reverse complement strand
GTCGCTGCGGATGCGGACCTCCCGGCCGGCGATGCGCGTTTTGTGGCCGTGGTGCAGCGCGCGTTCACACTGGCGGCGCAGCGCACGGCCGACGGCGGGAACGCGGTGGACGAAAACCGGGCGGCCCTGGCAGCGCTCGGAATTGCACTCGGCGACCCACGTGTCCGGCACCTGGCGGGATTCGAGCCGGGCCGAAGCTATCCCCGCATCAAGACGCAGGTGACCAATCAGACGACGCTCCGGCGGCGGAATGACCTCTGCCGGCACTTTGTCGTCAGCGCGGCCCTGACGGTCCTGGCCGGCAAGTCGGTCAGCGCCGCGGCCGGACTGCTCAAGGAACAGTTGGACGCGGCCGATGGCGGCAGCGGTTTTTCGTTCGCGGACCTCGCGGCAGACAAGGCCGGAGTGATGTTCGCCGAGCGCGCCGTCGCCAGCGAAGTCGCGGCCCGGGCGCTGCAATCGCGAATCACCGCCGAATGGCAGGTCGACGACCTCATGTCGTCCATCGACGGGCTTCCCGAAGGGTTGTCGGATGAGGAGATCCAGGAGTTGGGCGGCGCCGGAGGCAGACAATTCCGGGCGCAAGTCGAAGAGATCGACCGGCGGCTGAAGAATTGCCGGCTGCTCGGAGAAGAGCGGAGCCCGAATTGATCAGCTGTTGCTGCTGGCCCGAAGACCGCTGCCAGCGGGAATGTGCCGCAGAAGAGCAGTCTCAGATCGCTTCGATCATCGCCCCGTCGATTTCGATCGAAGCAGCCCGCTGGATGAACTGCACCTGCAGCACGAATTTGAGCCCGCGTTTGTTTTCGACGACGCTGCCGCACAGGCCGGCGAGCGGCCCGCGGACGATTCGTGCCGGCATACCGGCTTCCAGCCGCTCCTCCGGAGTGACGGCCTGGCCGGAATCAAGCACGCGGTGCACGTTGCGCAGTTCGGAGACGAACTGCCGCTGATCAACGACCTTGAGACAACTGACCACTTCGCGCGTCGCGGCACAATACTCGTGCGCGTCGTCGCCACCGAACAGGAACACATAGCCTGGAAACAGCGGCAGGTGCGACTTCACAATTCGCCGCTGATACGCCTTGCGGCGCTCGTGCATCGGGAGAAAATACGAGAAGGCACGAAACCGCAGCCGGCGGGCGACGGCCTTCTCCGTCCGTGGGCGGACATGCAGCGCCCACCAGCGGAGCGGTTCGACGCCGTCCGTGGCGGGTTCAGTATCGAGCAGGTCCTGCGGCCAGACCGCGGGCTCCCAGTCGAGTACAGGCATTGGCCTCTCCGTTAATGCTCAACAACGTTCCAGGTGCACCGAATCCCCACTCGACCGAAATTTCCACTCGACCTACAGGATCGCCGTATCCGCGGTCCGCACGTTGCGGCCTTTGACCTGTGCCCGCTGCAGCGTCTCCAGGATCTGCATCTGCAACCGCAGCTTGCGGACGGCGTCGACCACCTTCCCCACGCGCCGTTCCAGTCGCCGGGGACATTTCCCCAGCACCAGGTCCCGCTCAATGCCGTGCAGTTCCGATTCCGTCAGTTTCCGGTCTGCCACGTCCTCCACACTGCGGCCGCGCAGGTCGTGGACCCTCCCGGACCAGTTGCAGGCCAGGCAACTGCACTGGGACCCGTCGTCCCAAACCGAGTCGAGCATGGCACTTTCCAGGATTTCGACGACGGAACCGTTGCGGAATTCGCAGGCGACTTCGCCGGTGAAGACTACCCCGATTTTGAGCTTCGTGCTCGCACAAGCCGGAC
>CAZWGW010000465.1:2295-4263 GCA_964633565.1 uncultured Planctomycetaceae bacterium | reverse complement strand
TCGCGCGCGGCCTGGCGCTGCTGGATGGCGTCGATCGCATCAAGAGCCTGGAGGCGGAGCCGATGTTCCATTACGTGCGCGGTCTGCTGCTGCAAGCGCAGACCGACCACGCCGCCGCCATCGCGGCGTTCGAGCGCTGCGTCGAACGCACCAACAACCTGGCGGCCGCCATCCACATCGGCGTGTCGCTGATCCTGCTCGGCCGGCTGGACGAGGCGCGCGTGCGCTTCGAGTCGGCACGACCCCGCAGACCGGCCTGCGGATGCCAGCCGGTCCGAACAGCCGGCTGAACAGAAATGTGCAGTTGTTGAAATCCACTCCTGCGCGGGACAATCGCGGCGTGGTGGAGACATTTGAGGTGGAAGCGTTTGAGCTGCCGTTGCAGCTCGTCGCTGCCTTGCCCGACCGGCAGGGCGGCTCCCGACTGATTCCCTGACGATCCAGGATGGCATTGGCATGACTCTCCATTCATCGAACGAGGAACTGGAGCGAATCCTCAAGTTGCTCGGCGACCCGGCGGCACTGCAGGAACGCGGCGCCGACGCTTTGTGGGTCGATCGTTGCCTGCGGCTCGTTGAGGAGTTCCGCACCCTGCAGAAGCGGGTGGCGGAACTCGAAGCGAAGCTGAGCACACTGGAGCACGGTTCCCAGCAGGATACGGCGATTCTGTAGGCGGTGGTCGTGGCGAGATGTTGCTTGCGGGCAACTGCCCGGGACCTGCCTGGCCGTGACTGTGCACTCGCCGGGCACGGAAGCTGCATCGCCGACCCGAAGCCTGCCGCGCGGCGCTGCCGACGGCGGCGGCGACATCGTGGGGCTCACCCGGCGCACGCCGCTCGCGCGCCAGGGATTCGAAACCCAAACGACTCGATCAGGACACCTCATGAACGTGAAGCTGCCTCTTTTCCTCGGGATTGACATCGGCGGGACGAGCGTCAAGGCGGGTCTCGTCGACGACGACGGGACCGTCTGGGCCCGCACGCGGGCGCCGCTGGACCTCGCCGCGGGCCTCGACGCGGGTCTGGTCACCGTCTTCCAGGCCGTCGATCAACTCTTCGACGAGCGGCTGCAACTTCGCGACGTGCATGCCGTCGGGGTGGCCTCCCCCGGCACGATGGATATCCCGGCGGGCATTGTGTTTCATCCCTTCAACCTGCCGGGCTGGGAAAACCTGCCGCTGCGTGACATCATCGGTGATCGCCTGGAACGGCCGGCGGTGCTGCAGAACGATGCCAACGCGGCGGCCTTCGGAGAGTATTGGGTCGGCGCCGCGAGTGACGCGGGGAGCCTGCTGTTCTGGACGCTCGGCACCGGGGTCGGCGGCGGGATCGTCATCAACGGCCAGTTGCTGGAAGGGGCGCATTCGCACGCCGGCGAATGCGGGCACATGGTCCTGCAGACCGATGGCGGCCGGCCGTCGCAGTTCGGCATGCACGGTTCGCTGGAGTGCTACGCCGGCGGCAAAGCCCTTGTCCAGCGCTGCCGGGAAGCCTTGGCCGCCGGCCGCACGTCGTTGATCTGCGACCTGGCAGCCGGCGATGGCGACGTGACCCCCCGGCTGATCGCCCAGGCTGCGGAACGCGGCGACGGACTGGCGAACGAACTCGTCCTGGACACGGCCCGGTATCTCGGAGTCGGCACGGCCAGTCTGATGAACATCCTGGATCCTGAAATCGTGCTGATCGGCGGCGCCATGACGTTCGGCGGCGCCGAGAGCGACCTGGGCCGGCGATTCCTCAATCGCGTGCGGGAGGAAGTCCAGGCGCGGGCGTTTCCGGTTCCCGCGGCCCGCACCCGGATCGAATTCGCACGGCTGGGCAACAATGCCGGGTTCATCGGCGCCGCCGCGTGTGCCCGTCAGCAGTATCCCGCGGCCGGAACTGACGACGCCGCCCCGGACCGGCGCTTTGTCCGGGCGCCGCACCTGTGGCGGGGCAATCGCAAGGCACGGGCGGGCGCCTGACGCCG
>CAZWGW010000465.1:0-2285 GCA_964633565.1 uncultured Planctomycetaceae bacterium | reverse complement strand
CACGCGCTCCCGGCCCGGTGCGCGGTATGCGCCGGGGCCACCCCTCCGGCCATCGCAGGGCTCGCGCGCCCGTGTTGGACCGCTGCTCGCAAGGGGATAGAATCCGCGCATTCAGGGACCTGGCCGCACTGGATTGTCGTAGAATCTGAGCTGTATGAGTGCCGCCCATTCGATCGCCAGTGCGGGCGCCGTCCCGCTTCCCCGCCGCGGGCATCTGCTCGTGGGGGCGGCGGCCTTCACCCTGATTGCCCTCTACGGTTCGTTCGTCCCGCTGAACTACCGGCCGCTCCCCTGGGACGACGCCGTCAGCCGCTTCCGCAACATCCCGTTCCTCGATATCGGCATCAAGTCCCGAGCGGATTGGGTCGCCAATATCCTGCTGTTCATCCCCCTGGGGTGTTTCTGGTGCGGCGTGATTCTCGTGGACTGCCGAAAGCCCTGGCTGCGGGTGCTGGCGACGCCGCTCGTTGCCGCGACTGTCGTGGCGGCCTTGGCGGGATTGGCGGTCGGCATCGAGTTCACGCAGCTCTGGTTCCCGCCGCGCACCGTTTCGCAGAATGACATACAGGCCGAGTCGATCGGCGGCGCCGTCGGCGTCGGGCTGTGGCTGGTGCTGGGGCAGCGCGTCGTCAACTGGTGCCGAACCTGGACCGCCCAGTGGCGCACCCGGAGCCCGCTCGATTTTTTTCTGCTGCTCTACCTGGTGGGGCTCGCGATCTACTCGATCATGCCGCTCGATCTGACGATTCAGCCCTCGGAACTCTACCAGAAACTCGCGAAGGGGCGGCTCGAGTTGATCCCGTTCTCGCACGGATCCGTGTGGTCGGTCGGTTTCTGGTGGCTGCGCGTGACCGACCTGTTCGTGTTCGTTCCGGTCGGGTGGTGGGCGGCGCGCGTCGGCACCCGGACCAGCGCCGGGCCGCGATCGGTGGGAGGAGCCACATTCGTGGGTGCCCTGGTCGTCGTGGGCATTGAGTTCGTTCAAATCTTCATCTACAGCCGGTTCACCTCGACCACCGAGATGCTCTTCGGGATTGCGGGGACCGCCGTGGGAGCGTGGCTGGCCCGGCGATTCTCCGCACGAAACGCCGTCACACCGGTGGCTGCTCCCGCGTCAGGGCTCAAGCGACTCGCCTGGGCCCTGGCCGTGCTGGCCTACTCGGCAGCGCTGTGCGTGCTGTACTGGTGGCCGATGGAACTGCTGCGCGACCGGAATGAGGCCGAGCGAAGGTTGGCCCACTTTTTCAGCATCCCGTTTGCGTCGCTGTACCGCGGGTCGGAGTTCAACGCACTGACCGAAATCACCCGTAAATCGCTGCTCTTCGGAGGACTCGCGGTCCTGTGGGTCGGGCTGCTGCGGTCGCTGCCGCTGGGCCGGCACGCCCGGCGCGCCGGCTATGCCGTGGCGTGGCTCTATGCCGCGGCGCTCGCCTGCGGGATCGAGGCCGTGCAGGCGGTCTTCCCGCCCCATGTCACCGATATCACGGACGTCCTGATTGAGTCGACGGCGATGGCGGCCAGCCTGATCATCGCCACGCACCTGTTCTCCCTGCGACGGTCCCCTTCGGCTGTGGGCGATCTGCCGCGGCCGGTCGGCTCCCGCAGCCGTTTCCCCGTTCGAAACTCCCGTCTCGATTGAAAGCGCGCGCATGAAATTCCTGGTCACCGGCACGGCCGGATTTATCGGCTTCCACACGGCGCGGCGACTGCTGGCTCGCGGCGACGAGGTCGTCGGTCTGGACAATGTCAACGACTATTACGACGTGTCGCTGAAGGAGGCGCGGCTCGCGCAACTCACGCCGCACTCCGCGTTCTCATTCCACCGGCTCGATCTGGCGGACCGCGGAGGCATCACACAACTGTTCGCGCGGCAGCGGTGCGACGTCGTGATTCACCTCGCCGCGCAGGCCGGCGTGCGGTACTCGCTGACCAATCCGGAGGCCTATGTCGACAGCAACCTGGTCGGCTTCCTGAACATCCTCGAAGGCTGCCGGCACCACGGCGTGCAGCATCTGGTCTACGCGTCGTCCAGTTCGGTGTACGGGGCCAATACGCGAATGCCGTTCTCCGTCCACGACAATGTCGATCACCCCGTCAGCCTGTATGCGGCCAGCAAGAAGGCCAACGAACTGATGGCTCACGCGTACAGCCATCTGTATCGCCTGCCGACAACCGGTCTGCGGTTCTTCACCGTGTATGGACCGTGGGGACGTCCCGACATGGCGTTGTTCCTGTTCACGAAGGCGATTCTCGAGGGCCGGCCCATCGACGTCTTCAACGAGGGG
>CAZWGW010000464.1:0-6047 GCA_964633565.1 uncultured Planctomycetaceae bacterium | reverse complement strand
GAAGGTGACGCCCAGTTCCCGTTCCCGTTCGGTCGGCGAACGGCCCGTCGCAAGCAGAAACGCCCGCGCGACCTGCGCCGCCGGATCATCACCGGCTTCGTGCCTCAAACGCGCGGCAAACGAGTGTGCGAGTGCATTCGACAGGTCGCCGTTGAGCAGTTCGAGCGCCTGCAGGGCGTGCGTGCTCGATTCCCGCCGGGCGCAGCTCGTCTGCGCATCGGGCTGGTCGAAGACCTCCATGAACGGCAGCCGCAGGTTGCGCTTCGCAATGAGATAGACCGAGCGGCGCTCATGCTCGGCCGCGTCGGGCGAAACGGTCCATTGCGTCGGCGCATAGAGCAGGTTCACCAGGTCCTGATCGACCGGCACCACAACGCTTGGCCCGTGGATCGCCTCATTCAGCCGCCCGGAGATCGCCAGCATCGCATCCCGCAATTCCTCGGCACTCAATCGCCGGCGCGGGTAACCGCACAGCAACGCCGTCCTCTGCTCTCTGCTCTCTCCCCTCTGCTCTCCCGCCTGCCGGTACGTCGCGCTGAGCACGATCAACCGCTGCAGCCGCTTGATCTGCCAGCCGCTGCTGACGAATTCATCGGCCAGCCAGTCGAGGAGTTCCGGATGCGTCGGCGGGCTGCCGTTGACGCCGAAGTCGTTGGCCGTCGCTACGAGCCCCCGGCCGAAGTGATACTGCCACAGCCGGTTGACGAACACCCGCGCCGTAAGCGGATTACTGCGGCTGGTGATCCAGTCAGCGAGGATTGTCCGTGGATGCGGCGTATCGGGCGCCAATTCCGGAACGTCGGTCGCCAGGAGCAGACTGAGCGTGCGCGGTCCGACCTGCTCCTGCTTTGTGTCGGGGTTGCCGCGCGTCAGCACATGGACCGGCTCCAGCGTCGTCTCATCGTCGCGGACGGAACTGATTGTGGGGAGCGGCGGCGGCAGGCTCTGCTCCAACTCGCGGAGTTTCGCCTCCAGCTCGTCACGCGTCGTGCCGCTCGCGCTCGACACGGACTCCTTGAGCACCTTGATTTCCGCCTGGATCTGCTCCGTTTTTGCCTTCCACGCGCTGGCCTCCTCCGGACTGACGAGCGGCAGATCGTATTCCTGCGCCGCCGCAAAAAACGCCTGTAGCCGGTAGTAGTCCGCTTGCGGGATGTCGTCGAACATGTGATCGTGGCACCGCGCGCAGCCCACAGTCAGCCCGAGGAAGGTCGTGCCCACGACATCGGTCATCTCCGTCAGAACTTCATTCCGGCTGAAGGCCAGTTCCTGGTTGCCGGCATTGCGGCGTACCGGGCCAAGCCGCTGAAAGCCGGCTGCGACGAGCAATTCGTGGTCCTGCGGATCGATCTCATCGCCCGATAACTGTTCGCGCACGAACCGGTCGTACGGTTTGTCGGCGTTGAATGAGTCGATTACATAGTCGCGGAACCGCCAGGCGCCGGCGCGGTGCCGGTCGTACTCGAAGCCTTCCGTTTCGGCGAAGCGAATGACATCGAGCCAGTGCCGTCCCCACCGCTCGCCGTAGCGGGGGGATGCCAGCAGACGGTCGACGAGGTCTTCGTAGGCGTCGGGTGCCGGATCATTGACGAACGTATCGGTCTCCTCCGGCGTGGGAGGCAGCCCCGTCAAAGCGAACGTGACGCGACGGATGAGTGTGCGGCGATCGGCTTCGCGGACGGGGGAAAGTCCTTCGCCGGACAGACGATCGAGGATGAAAGCATCAATCGGCGTGCGGATCCAGGCCCGCTGGTCGGCGCGCTCAAAGCGCGGCACAACCGGCCGCTGAACGGCACGCAACGACCAGTGATCGGGTGGCGCCGGGTGTCCTTCCTCGGCAGCGCGCACGTCGATCGGCAACAGGAGCAAAGTCACGCCGATCAGCATCAACATGCGCACGAAACAGGCTCCAGAGGCGCTGCGACGGATCCGGGACAATTCGCGGACCACAGATCCCCCGGCATTCGCTATCATATCGACAGACGTTGATCTCTGCATGTGTTTTCCATGAATACGATCCTCTCACTCCTCTCGGCGAGCGGCGGGCGTCAGCCCGCTGAACGGGCTCCCTTCGTTCCCACCAGGTTCTACCTCTACTGCGCAACACGATTCGCATGGACCTGCCTGACATGGGCATCCGTCACGACGTGTGCTTTCGCAGGGGGAGCGCCGCCGGACAAAACCAAGCCCTCGGCGACCGATCTTCAATTCTTCGAACAGCACGTCCGCCCAATCCTGGTCGAGCACTGCCACTCCTGCCACGGCCCGAAGAAACAGGAACTGGGTCTGCGGCTCGATTCGGCTGCGGGGTTGCAGAAAGGGAGTGAATCGGGGCCCGTCGTCGTACCAGGCGCTCCGGACGACAGCCTGCTGATTCAGGCCGTGCGCTACGACGGCGACACACAGATGCCCCCCAAGGGGAAGCTGCCGGATGAGGCGATCGCTGCACTCGTGACGTGGGTCAAGTCGGGAGCCACATGGCCCGTTGACCCGAAAGCGGTTGGCAGCGACACGGCCACGCCGGCCGAACGGGCCAGAACTCACTGGGCGTTTCAGCCGGTTGGCGATCCAGCCATCCCCGAGGTGAAGAACCCGGCGTGGGTCTCCACGCCGGCCGATGCATTCGTCCTGTCGCGACTGGAACAGGCCGGGCTGACGCCGAGCCCGCGGGCCGATCGACGCACGCTGATCCGCCGTGCAACATTCGACCTGCACGGCCTGCCGCCGACGCCCGACGAAGTGGCCGCATTTGAAGCCGATCCGTCGCCCGACGCATTCCGCACGGTCGTGCGGCGGCTGCTCGCCTCCCCCCGCTACGGCGAGCGGTGGGGACGGCACTGGCTGGACGTCGCCCGCTATGCCGACACCAAAGGTTACGTCCGCCTCAATGAGAACCCGAACTACTCCTGCTCGTGGACGTATCGCGACTACGTGATCCGCGCGCTCAATGAGGACCTGCCCTACGACCGGTTCATCCTTGAACAACTGGCGGCCGATCAGTTGGACCTGGGGGACGACCCGCGGCCGCTGGCGGCGCTTGGCTTTCTGACGCTCGGGCAGCGGTTCCTCAACAGTCAGCACGACATCATCGACGACCGGATCGACGTCGTCTCGCGGGGACTGCTCGGCCTGACGGTAACCTGTGCGCGTTGCCACGATCACAAGTTCGATCCGATCCCGACGCGCGACTACTATGCGCTGCACGGCGTGTTTGCCAGTTCGCCGGAACCGCGCGTGCCGCCGCTGATTCTGCGGAAGTCCGAGAAACCGCCGTACGAGTCGTATCTGGTGGAACTGGCCCAGCGGCAGGCGAAGCTGGACGAGTTTCTGAACGCCCAGCAGGCCTCGCTGGCCACTGCCTGCCGGGCGCGGCTGGCGGAGTACCTGCTCGCGGGGCAGAAGGAGCCGGTGCAGGCGAATTTTCTGGCAGTCATGTTTCTGGTCGACGCCAGTCGCGACCTGAACCCTGTGATGACGCAGCGCTGGGCCCGGTTCCTGGAACAGACGCGGAAGCGGCACGATCCGGTGTTCGCCCCCTGGAACGACCTGACGCAACTGCCTGCGGAGGAGTTTGCGGCGAAAGTTCCAGTGCTGGTCACCGGCTGGCGTACGGAAACAACGGAAGATGAGCGAATCAATCAGGTCGTCGTCGACGCCTTGGCTCGAACTGCCCCAGCCAGCCTGAGCGATGCCGCAAAGACCTACGCCGCGCTGTTGCAGGAGGCCGACGAACGATGGCAGCAGGCTCGACAACAGGACGCCGGCGTCACTCAATTGAGTGATCGTGACTGGGAAGAGTTGCGGCAGGCGAGCAGCGGGCCGGATTCACCGCTGACCATCGCCGTGGGTGACGTCGATGATTTCCTGTTTGTCGACACCACGAAACAGAATGAACTTCACGCCCACCAGCGCCTGGTGGAGGACTGGGTCGGCTCTGCCGGTGCCGCGCCACATGCGATGGCCCTCGTTGACAGCCCGTCGCCGGAGAACTCGCACATCTTCATCCGCGGAAATGCCAGCAACCCGGGAGCACTCGCGCCGCGGCAGTTCCTGTCGCTGTTGACGCACGGCGATGCTGAGCCATTCCAGCATGGCAGCGGACGGCTGGAACTGGCGCAGGCGATCGCCAGTACCGACAACCCCCTCACCGCGCGGGTGCTCGTTAACCGGGTGTGGCTGCACCACTTCGGTCAGGGACTGGTCCGTACGCCGGGCGACTTCGGACTCCGGGGGGAGCCGCCAACTCATTCCGAACTGCTCGACTACCTCGCCCGGCGGTTCATGGCGGAGCGGTGGTCGATCAAGTCGCTGCACGAGCGGATCATGCTCTCGTCCACGTACCAGCAGCAGAGCATCGACGCGCCGGCCGGTGAGGCGCGCGACCCGGAGAACCGGTTGCTGTGGAAGATGAACCGGCAGCGCCTCGACTGGGAGTCGTTGCGGGATTCGCTGCTGGCCGTCTCCGGGGGGCTGGACCTTACGTCGGGCGGGCCAGGCGTGAACCTGTTTCAGCCGCCCTTTTCGACCCGGCGGTCGGTGTACGGGGTCATCGACCGGCAGAGCCTCCCCAGCACGATGCGGATGTTCGACTTCGTGCCGCCGGACGCCACCGCCCCGCAGCGGCATCAGACGACGGTGCCGCAGCAGGCGTTGTTCCTGATGAACAACCCGTTCCTGAAGGAACAGGCACAGCGGCTTGCGACACGCGCAGAAGTGGCGGCGTGCGCCACGACGCCGGCACGCGTCGATGCCGTTCATCAACTACTGTTCGGTCGCCCCGCGCGGGATGACGAACGTGCACTCGCGGAACGTTTCCTCGCTGCCGACAGTACTGCGACGGGCGACCATACGTCGTATCTGTCGCGGTGGGAGGAATACGTGCAGGTGTTGCTGCTCTCGAATGAATTCGTGTTTGTGGATTAGCCATGCTGACTCGACGTGAACTGCTGCTCCGATCCGGCATGGGCCTCGGCTGGCTGGGGCTGGCCGATCTCCTGGCCCGTACCGCGACCGGCACACCGGCCGAAGCGGCGACGAATCCGCTGGCGCCGAAGTCGCCGCATTTCCCCCCGCGTGCGGAGCGCGTGATCCACCTCTTCATGAACGGCGGCCCCTCGCACGTCGACACGTTTGATCCCAAGCCGATCCTGAACAAATACCACGGCCAGCCGCTCCCGGTGACGCAGCGCACCGAGCGCCGCACGGGCGCAGCGTTCGCGTCGCCGTTCAAGTTTGCCCGGCATGGCGAGAGCGGACTCGAGATCAGCGAACTGTTCCCACGCGTCGCCGAGAGTGCCGACGAATTATGCGTGATCCGGTCGATGTATGCCGACGTCCCGAATCACGAGCCTTCCTACCTGCTCATGAACTGCGGCGACAACCGCCTGCCGCGGCCCAGCATGGGGGCCTGGATCACCTACGGTCTGGGGACCGAGAACCAGGACCTGCCGGGGTTCATCGTCATGTGCCCCGGCGGCTACCCGGCCACCGCCGGTCAGAACTGGCGATCTGCATTCCTGCCCGGAGCGTATCAGGGGACGTACATCGACACGCAGCACACCGAGCCGGAAAAACTGGTCGAAAACATCCGCAACGATTTTGTTCAGCCGGGACGGCAGCGGCCGCAGCTTGACCTGCTGCAGGAGATCAACCGCCGGCATCTGGACGAACGGGCAGGGGACCCGCAACTGGAAGCGCGGATTCAGTCTTTCGAACTGGCCTACCGGATGCAGAGCGAAGCGCTCGACGCGTTCGACGTCAACCGCGAGACGCAGACGACGCGCGCGATGTACGGCGACACCACCTACGGCCGGCAACTGCTGATCGGGCGGCGATTACTGGAGCGCGGCGTCCGGTTCGTGCAGATCTGGCAGCGCCCCGGACAGCCGTGGGACGCCCACGACGAACTGGAAAAGAACCACCGCGACCTGGCCGGGGAATGCGACCAGCCGATCGGCGCACTGCTCAAGGACCTCAAACAGCGGGGCCTGCTGGAGAGCACACTGGTGATCTGGGGGGGCGAATTCGGCCGCACGCCGACCGACGAG
>CAZWGW010000463.1:0-6059 GCA_964633565.1 uncultured Planctomycetaceae bacterium | reverse complement strand
GGAGGTCGCGACATGACGACGGGACTCCGCGAACGGATCGACCGGCGGTCTGCGGGAGCGTTTCGAATCGTGGATGTAAACACCGGGCTGCGCGTGACAGAGGGGCTGCACGTATCGGCCGGCGGCGTGCGACTCTCGCCGAACCGCAGCGGAGACTTTGTCGTCATGAACGTGCGCGGCCTGGAGGGGCACCGTCACGCGTTTGAATCGCCGCCCGCTGCGCCCGCTGTCGAGAGCATTTCGGTCGAAGTGACGGTCGAGGACGCCGCCGGGCGGTATCTCCCGCGGCGCGCTAACGCACGCTTTCCGCGCGATCCCGCCGTGGCGAATGCCGCGGCAGAGGATTCGTTGTTCCAGGCGGTCCGTGTGCCGCTGCACAGCGCGCCGGCGGGACCGGTCCCGGTCGGAGCCGCGGTGCTGCGTGCAACGGTTGTGTCCGATCCGGACGGCAGGCCGGTCGGCGGCGCGCTGCTGCGCGTGCGGGTCGGCGGCAACGTGCTGGCGCGCGGTGTTTCCGAATGGCGCGGGCGGCTGTGCGGGGAAGCGCTGGTCGCCGTGCCGGGCATCCCGATTACGACCTGGGGGGACGGTAACGGTGCTCCGGGCGAGGGCGGGGAGGAAGCGCCGGTCATCGTGCATACCGTCCCTGCCAGGGTCGAAGTGATCGTCGACCCGGCGTTCGACCCCGACGACGATGATGTGCTGGACCCGGATGCCATGGAAGCGGCGGCCGGCGGCTTGCCGCAACGGAATTTCGACGTGGAATTGCAGTCCGGCCGGACGCTGGTGCGGCGGCTGGCGATTCCGCTCCCCTGACATTGGTGTGAACTTCAGTCCGTATTCCTGGAACCACAAGCTGGAGCGACGGCCATGCCCGAATACCTGGCGCCGGGTGTCTATGTCGAGGAAGTCAGTTTCCGCCCGCGATCGATCGAGGGGGTCAGCACGAGCACCACGGCCTTTGTGGGGCTGACGCGGAAGGGGCCGCTGTCCGGGACGCCGGAGGTGATCACGAGCTACGGCGAGTATGCCCGGATCTACGGCGGCGCCGAGAACCTCGAGTTCGGGGAGGGCGCGCCGGTCGTGAACTTCATGGCCCATGCGGTCCGGGCGTTCTTCGACAACGGCGGTTCGCGGCTCTACGTGGGGCGAGTGTATCAGCCGCCCGAGGCAGGGGACGGCGTGGCGCGATCCGGGTTCATTATCGGCAACGCCGCGGCCGCGAACCGGGCGCAATTCGTGGCGCGGCAGCCGGGTTCCGGCTTGAACGGCGCCGTGAACGTATTTGAAAAGAGCGCGCCCGCCGGTCAGGGGACGATGGATGCGGCGCCCGACGGGTCGCTCGCACGCGAACTCGCGAACCCGCCGGTCTTCCATCGCAAAGTGTCCGGCGTCTGGCGGGCCGCCGATGGCGAGGAATCCGCACCGGCAAACCGACTGGAAATCGTGACGCTCAACGTGGAGACCGTGGACGCCGATGGAAACTCGATGCTGCACGAAGAACTCGGCTTCGATCCGGCGCATCCCCGCTATGTCGGCAGCGTCCTGAGCGAGGACCCGCCGCGGCGCACGGACGCGATCCTGAACCCGTACTTTCTGAATATTACGGGGGATGTCTCGGCGTTCGAATTGCGGAATGCGCTGTTCCCGGAAGACGAGGACGAGGAGTTTCCTCTCGACGGCGGGAACGACGGCCTGGAGCCTCTCGCCACGGACGACGCGGCGGACTCGGTTGCATACGCCGACGCCCTGTTGACGCTCGAAGACATTGAGGACATTTCGATCGTGGCGGCGCCAGGGCATTCCTCGCTGGACGACACGACCGATCTCGCCGTCCAGCAGGCGCTGCTCACACACGCGGAAGAAATGCGCTATCGAATTGCCGTCCTCGACACACGGGAAGCGCAGACAGTCGCCCAGGCCCGTGAGACCCGGAGCCGGATCGACTCGACCCGCGCGGCGCTGTACTACCCGTGGGTCACTGTGGCCAATCCCCTGGCGCGCACGGGCAACGACCAGATCCCACGGGAGATCAACCTTCCCCCCTCGGGGTTCATCTGCGGGATCTACGCCCGCAACGACAACCTGCGGGGGGTGTGGAAGGCCCCGGCCAACGAGGTCGTCCGCGGTGCGTTGCGCTTCGAGCGCGAGATCAATCGCGCGCAGCAGGAGGTGCTGAATCCCGAAGGGATCAACTGCCTGCGCTACTTCTTCGGCCGTGGCAACCGCGTGTGGGGCGCGCGGACCGTCTCTTCGGACCCGGAATTCAAGTACGTCAACGTCCGCCGGTATCTGATCTATCTCGAACGCTCGATCGACCGTTCCACGCAGTGGGCGGTCTTCGAGCCGAACGGCGAACGGCTGTGGGCCAGTATTCGCGAGACGGTGTCGGCGTTCCTCTACAACGAATGGCGCAGCGGGGCGCTGCTCGGAACCAAGCCGGAACAGGCGTTTTTCGTACGGTGCGACCGCTCGACCATGACGCAGAACGACCTGGACAACGGCCGGCTGATCTGTGAGATCGGCGTCGCCATCCTGAAACCGGCCGAGTTCGTCATCTTCCGGATCGGCCAGAAGACCGCCGATGAGCGGCAATAGAGGTACTGGTCCTGTGCGGCCGGGGCGCATCGCGGCCGGCGGCAGGGGAATGTCCCGTGGATCACCTGGACTAAAGGAGGCCGCTCATGGCCGAACGCGACGTGCCCTATGGCGCTTTCAATTACATCGTCAGTTTCGACGGCGACGACCGTTTGTTCGGCGGTTTTTCGGACGTCTCCGGACTGGGACTGGAACTGACCGTGGCGGAGTACCGCAACGGCAACGATGCCGAGAACCACGTCCGCAAGGTGCCGGGCATCCACAAGGCGACGGACGTGACGCTCAAGCGGGGCGTGATCGATTCGTCGCGGCTGTGGCAATGGATCGACGACGTCCGGACCAACGGTCCCACCGGCAAGAAGACGGTCACCGTCACGCTGCAGGACGAAGCACACAACGACCGGCAGGTGTGGACGCTCCGCGGGGTCATGCCGCTGAAGTACGTCGGACCGACGCTGGCGGCCAAGGGGGGCGGCGACGTGGCAATGGAGGAACTGACGCTTTCCGCAGAAGGCTTCAAGATCGGACGGGACGGGTGATGGAACGATTGAGGTTCGAGACCGAGGCGGCGGTGGTTCCCGCCGCGCCCAACCGCGCCGACATTGCGCTGTTTGTCGGGTTCGTGGACCGGCGCGCCACGGCCGTCCCACCGCCGATTGTCAACTGGCTGTTCGGGTCGCGGCCGGACGTGGAGACGTCCTGCCGCTGGACGATGTTCCAGTCCCGATCGACACGTGGGACGTGTTCGATCATTTATTTGCCTGGGACCGCCGCCGGATTACGGGGACGGACGAAACGGCGACCAGCTACCTGGGGGCCGCGGTGCGATCGTTCTTCTTTCAGGGGGGGCGAAAGTGCTACGTCGTTCGAGCGGGCGATACGTGGCCGCTGCTGGAGGATCGACAGGACGCCGAGCCGCGAGCCAGTGAGCGATTGCAGCAACTGATCTCCGGGCTCGATGGGGGCGCGGCATCACCTCCCGCGGGGGAGCCCG
Source organism: uncultured Planctomycetaceae bacterium (assembly GCA_964633565.1). Taxonomy (GTDB): domain Bacteria; phylum Planctomycetota; class Planctomycetia; order Planctomycetales; family Planctomycetaceae; genus CAZWGW01. The sequence continues at coordinate 2,467 of CAZWGW010000463.1, read as the reverse complement.
CTTCATGGCACGGACTCGGTCACCTGAACGGCCTGCCCGACGTGTCGATCCTGTGCCTGCCCGACCTGGCCGACATTCTGAGTGCGCCGCAGTCACCCCTGCCGGTCGACCTTCCACCGAAACTGCGGCCCGTGGAGTGGTCCGAATGCTCAGGACCGGAGCCGGCTGTGGCGCCGGACCGGTCCGCACGGTTTCTCCCGGCGCCGCGCTGTGATGACTATGGTCGCTGGGCCACGGCGGTGAACTGCGCGGCGGACTTTCTCGCACGGCATGCACGAGAAGTGCAGCTCGTTGCGGCGATTCCGCTGCCGCTGACGGAGGAAGACGCGGTTCGGGACGCAATCGCGCATCTTGACGCCGCAGCACGCGAAGGGGATGCCAACGAGCCGGGGCAACCGCCGGCTTTTCTGCAACTGGCATATCCCTGGGTGCGGACGGCCGGCTCTACGCAATTGCCTGAACAGTTGGAAAGCCCCGACGGCGTGCTGGCGGGAGTCCTCGCTCGCAACGCACTGACGCGCGGGGCGTTCCGCACGATCGCGGGGCTGGATCTGGGGGACGTGTACGACGCACTGCCGGTCCTGTCCGACTCGGAACGGCAACGTCTGCTGCCCACCACACGGCGCCCTGGTGCTCGCGCCCCATCCGTTGTGGAACGGGTCTCGCTGCTGGGTCCCACCCCGGACGGCTGGCAGGTGCTGTCCGACGTGACGACCTCGCGCAACGAGAGTGATCGTCCGGCGCCGCTCCGCCGGCTGTGCGCGCTGCTGGTGCGTGAGGCACGGCAGCTCGGGGAACAACTGGTGTTCGAGTCAAATTCCGATCGGCTGTGGGCGCGACTGCGGGAGCATTTCCGGAAAGTACTGGCCGGCCTGCTGCAGGCGGGCGCGCTGCGCGGCGCGCGGCCGGAAGACGCCTTCGACGTCCGCTGCGACCGCAGCACGATGACGCAGAACGACATCGACAACGGGCGGATCGTGGCACAAATCCACGTTGATGGCGCGCCGCCGATCGAACAGATCACCGTGGTGCTGGCGATGGACGAGGGGGGGAGCGTCTCGCTGGCCGCCGCCGGACGAAGGGAGCAGGACGCGGCATGAGCAACGAATTGCTGGACTATCCGCGGCATGTGTTCCGCTTTGCGGTGGAGTTCACGGAGGATCCACTCCTGCCGGGCGGCGGCAGCTCCGAAGTGCCGGTTTGCCGCGGGGCCTTCGCGGAGTGCTCGGGTCTTGAGGCGACAATGGAACCGAAGGTCATCAAGGAAGGGGGGCGTAACTACGGCGCGGCGCAGCGCGCAGGGGGAGTCAGTTTCGCCACCGTGATCCTCAAGCGCGGCATTACGACCGTGCGCGACCTGTGGCGGTGGTTTGAGTTCGTCACCGACGACGGCAAGTACGCCTATCGGCTGGCGGCCAGGATTACAGTCTTCGACCGGGAGGGGACGACGGCGGCGGACGGAGGAGCGATCGAGTACCGCCCGCTTCTGGTCTGGCGGCTCGACAAGGCGCTGCCGATCAAGTTCAAAGCGCCCGACCTGAACGCCACCGCGACGGAAGTGGGGATCGAGGAACTGCACCTGGCGCACGAGGGACTGAGGCTGATCGAGCCGGCGAGGTGACCCGATGAGCGAAGAGACGACGCTGAAGCACGCGTTCTTCACGACCGTCCCTGAGAGCGGGGCGCCGATCACGGTCCATTTCAATCCCGCATCGCTCGAGCTGACGATCGCTAACACGCTGGACAAGGGGCGCGGAGACCGGGCGAAGCAGTACGTGAGCCAGAGCACGGCCAAGCTGACGATGGACCTGGTGTTCGACACGACCGACCGCGGGACGAATGTGCGCGCCGACACCGAAAAGATCGCGCTGCTGATGAAACCGAAATCCGAAGGAAACAAGAAGGTCCCCTCGATCGTGAAATTCGAGTGGGGCACGTTTGTGTTTCAGGGGATGGTGGAGTCGTACAAGGAGACGCTCGACTTCTTTGCGCCGAACGGCGTTCCGCTGCGGAGTTCGGTGAACCTGACACTGGCGCAGCAGGACTTTGTGTTCGAACCGTCGAAGACGCGCGGCTCATTTGACACGCAGGGGTCGCAAGCCGCGCCGGTTGAAGTCCCCGGAGGAGGGCCCGGGACCGGCACCGGCGGGCCGGGAGGCGACGCAGCCAGTACTGCGGCAGCGGCCGGAGATCCCCGTTCGGCTCGGACGATCGGCGCCGCCAATGGCCAGGAGAGCCTGCGGTTTGCCGGCGGGGGACCGCTGGTCGTCGCAGGGAATGTGCCGCTGGGACGGCCCGCGGCATTTGCGACAGGAGGCGCGGCGGGAGGCTTGACGATTGGCGGCGGGCTCAGCGCCGGCGCGACCGGCGGAGCGGGGTTGAGCGTCGGGGCCGGAATCGGCGGCGCCGGCGGGGTCGGGATCGGAGCCCAGAGGAGCGCAGGCGCCGCAATGGCCGGCGCAGTCGC
>CAZWGW010000462.1:0-6098 GCA_964633565.1 uncultured Planctomycetaceae bacterium | reverse complement strand
AACAACTACAGCGACACGAGCATCCTCCCGACGCCGGTGTTTTTCTCAGGGATGGAGCCGGGGGAGGAGATCTCGGTCGACATCGAGCCGGGCAAAACGCTGTTCATCAAATACATCACGGTCGGGGGACCGCACCCGGACGGCACCCGGACGGTGTTCTTCGAACTCAACGGCCAGCCGCGCGACGTGACGGTGCGGGATGCGTCGATCGAGTCGGCCGTGCAGAGCAACGTCAAGGGGGACCCTGACGACCCGACGCACGTGATCGCGCGGTTGCCGGGGATGATCGTGACAGTGGCGGTCAAGGAAGGTCAGGACGTGAAGCAGCGGCAGACGCTGCTGACGATCGAGGCGATGAAGATGCAGACGACGCTGCAGGCCGAACGGGACGGCCACGTGGGGCAACTCCTGGTGAAGTCGGGGTGCCAGGTGGAGACGGGGGATTTGTTGTTGACGATTGAGTAAGGGGGTGGTTGGTGGTTTGGTCGCTTGGTAGTTTGGTGTCGCATCACTGTGCATCATCGTCGTGGGTTTGACCAATCACCAAACTACCAAACTACCAAACTACTGGACGCCGCCGATGCCCTGCGGCCCGCGCGCGATGCACCCATGCCCGACACCGTCTACATCGTCGACACCTACTCCCTCGTCTTCCAGGTGTACCACGCGATCCGGCAGCCGATGCAGGGGACGCGCGGGCAGCCGACGAACGCGGTGTACGGCATCACGGTCGACCTGCAACACCTGCTCAAAGAGAAGCAGCCGTCGCACCTCGTATTCGCGATGGACGCCGGAGGGCCGCAGGAACGGACGGAGATCTACCCGGAGTACAAGGCGCACCGCACGGAGATGCCGGAGGACCTGCGGCCGCAGATCCCGCTGATTCTGGATGTCGTCGCGGGGTATCGCATCCCGGTGATCGAGTATCCCGGCTGGGAGGCGGACGACGTGATCGCGACGCTGGCGAAGCAGGCCGTCGCGCAGGGGCTCGATGTGCGGATCGTTACGAACGACAAGGACGCGCGGCAGCTCATCGGGCCGAAGGTCAAGCTATACAATATCCGTAAGAAGCAGTTTCTCGACGAGGAGGAACTGCAGAAGGAGTGGGGCATCCGTCCGGACCAGGTGATCGACTTCCAGTCGCTGGTGGGGGACAGCGTCGATAACGTGCCGGGCGTTCCGCTCGTCGGACCGAAGAAGGCGAGCGCCCTGTTACAGCGGTTCGGAACGCTCGAAGAAGTGCTGGCGCACGCCGATGAGGCGCCCGGCAAGAAACTGGCGGAAAACCTCAAGACCTACGCCGACCAGGCGCTGATGAGCCGGCAGCTCGTGACGCTCAAGGACGATCTGCCGCTCTCCGTCGAGTGGGAAACGGCGCGCGTCAAGGAGCCGGACGCGCAGCGGCTCCTGGAGTTGTTCACCGACTTCGGCTTCCGGCGGTACAGCGACGAAATGCGGGCGCTGGTCAAGGAAACGAAGCCCACCGCGCCGCACGAGGTTGAGAGGCACTGGGAGGTGGTGGGGACTGCCACGGCCTTTCAGCGTTTCGTCGGGGAGTTGTCCCGTCAGACGCGGTTCTGCGTCGACCTGGAGACGACGGCGATCGATCCGCTGCGGGCCGACATTGTGGGATGGGCGTTCTGCTGGGAGGCGGGGCGGTCGTATTACATCCCGGTCGCGGGACCGCCCGGGAGTGCGATGGTTGCACCCGGAACCGTGCTTACGGCGCTCAAGCCGATCCTCGAAGACCCCCGGCGCGAGGTCGTCAACCAGAACATCAAGTACGACATGCTGGTGCTGCGGCGGGCAGGGGGGAGGGTGGCGAGCCTCGGCCTCGATCCGATGGTAGGCGACTACCTGCTCGACGCCGGAGCGCGGAGCCACGGGCTGGATGAATTGGCCAAGCGCTATCTGAACCGGGGGATGATCCCGATCAGCGACCTGATCGGGAAAGGGAAGCAGCAGCTCAAGATGTTTGAGGTGGAGGTCGACCGGGCCGCCGAATACGCCTCCGAGGACGCCGACGTGGCGTGGCAGTTGGTCGAAATCCTCACGGAGAAGCTCAGGCAGGCGGGGTTGTGGGACCTGTACTGGGACCTGGAGCGGCCGCTGATCCCCGTGTTGACGGAGATGGAGTTCAACGGCGTGCGGGTCGACGTCGAGGAACTCCGGCAGCAGAGCACATCGCTGGCCGGGCGGCTGGACGCGCTGATGCACGAAATCACTGACGCGGCGGGGCGCGAGTTCAACATTGATTCGCCGAAGCAGTTGGCGACCGTGCTGTTCGAAGAGCTGCGACTGCCCGTCGTCAGGCGGACGAAGACCGGTCCGAGCACCGACCAGGACGTGCTGGAGCGGCTGGCGGTGCGGCATCCGCTGCCGGCGAAGATCATCGAACACCGGCAGCTTTCAAAGCTGAAGGGGACATATCTCGACTCGCTGCCGGGACTGGTGAACCCGGAGACGGGGAAACTGCACACGTCGTTCAGCCAGGTGACGGCGGCGACCGGGCGGCTCAGCTCCAGCGACCCGAACCTGCAGAACATCCCCGTGCGGAGCGAGGAGGGGCGGCGCATCCGCAGGGCGTTCGTGCCGTCGCAGCCGGGCTGGCTGCTCGTGTGCGCCGACTACTCGCAGATCGAATTGCGGATCCTGGCGCACTACAGCCAGGATGAAGCGCTGATGGAGGCGTTTCGCCGCGGCGAGGACATTCACGCGGCCGTCGCGTCGGAGGTGTACGGCGTGCGGCCGGAACAGGTGCTGCCGGAGATGCGACGCGTCGCCAAGGCCGTGAACTTCGGCGTGATTTACGGCCAGTCGGCGTACGGCCTGGCAGCGGCGCTGGGCATCCCGCAGGCGGACGCGCAGGCGTTCATCGACGACTACTTCCGGAAGTACTCCGGCGTGGCGCGGTTTATCGAGCAGGCGCTGGAGGAGTGCCGGCAGACGGGGTTTGCAAAAACGATCCTCGGCCGACGGCGGGAGATCACGGGAGTGCGTTCCTGGCGGCCGCAGAACCTGAACCTGCCGGAGCGGACGGTCGTCAACACCGTGATGCAGGGTTCGGCGGCCGACCTGATCAAAAAAGCGATGATCCACGTGCACGCGCGCATGCAGCGCGAAGGGCACCCGGGGCGGATGCTGCTGCAGATCCATGACGAACTCGTGTTCGAATCGCCCGATGGGGACGTGGGGACGCTGATCGACCTGGCGCGGGAGGAGATGACGACGGCGATCGAACTGCGCGTGCCGCTGGTGGTCGACGTGACGGTGGGGGAGAACTGGCTGGATGCGAAGTAGGCGGGCACAACGATTCTAGATTATGCCGTATCTGGCGGCGAACGAGGCTCCGGTTTGATCGATTCTCGTAGTACCGTGGCTGCTCGCTGGAGCCTGCCTCCTTCCCTCGTTACGCTGTTCCCGCCACGCTGGCATAAAACACGCGTGTTTTGCTCAACCGCTGCGCGTAGACCGAGGAGAACGACCTGTTGAAACCCAAAGTCAAGATCTGCGCCCTCAGTTCCGACGACGGCCCCCACTTCTCCATCCTGGAGGCCGCCGGGTTCGAGGTGATTCCGGGCCGGCGCGATGTCGGCGGGTGGACCGAGCAGGAAGTGATCGACGCCATCAACGGCTGTGTGGCCGTCGTCGCCGGGGCGGAACCGTACACGCGGCGGGTGATCGAAACGGCGCCGCAATTGCGCGTGCTGGCGCGGACGGGTGTCGGCTTCGACGCGATCGACGTGCAGGCCTGCGATGATCATGGCGTGGTCATCTGCACCACGCCGGGCGTTAATCACGATTCGGTCGGCGAGCACGCGATCGCCATGCTGCTGGCGCTGGGACGCGGGTTTCCGGACCTGGACCAGCGCGTGCGCCAGGGGCAGTGGAAGCGGATCTTTCGGCCGCGCGTGATGGGGAAGGCGCTGGGCATCGTCGGCCTCGGACGGATCGGCAAGGCGACGGCCTGGCGCGCGGCGTCGCTCGGGATGAAGGTCATTGCCCACGAGCCGTTTCCGGACCGGGTCTTCTGCAGCGAGTGGAAGATCGAACTGGTGTCGCTCGACGACCTGCTGGCGAGGTCAGATTACGTCTCGCTCCACAATCCGCTCACGCCCGAGAGCAAACACCTGATGAACGCCGCGCGGTTCGCACAGATGAAGCGCGGCGCGTTCCTCATCAATACGTCGCGCGGCGGGCTGGTCGACGAGAAGTCGCTCGTTGTGGCGCTGCAGTCGGGTCAGATCGCCGGAGCGGGGCTGGACGTGTTCGAGAAGGAGCCGCTGCCGCTCGACAGTCCGCTGATCACGATGAGCAACGTGCTCCTGTCGGGGCACGTCGCGGGGACGGACGAAGAGGCGCGGCGGGCGTCACAGCAGATGGCGGCCGAACTGATCGTGGCGCTCAGAAACGGGGAGTGGCCGCAGCAGGCGATCCAGAACCTGCGCGGGGTGACGAACTGGAAGTGGTAGGTACGACGCACCAACAGGATGCCCCGGCAGAGACCTTCTCCACCGGGGCGGGTTCGTCGGATTGGATCGGACCGAGTCGGCGTTACGGCGTCAGCTCGCTCAGCGGCTCCTCAACGCCAGGCGTCGGCGTGTCGTCGACCGGGGGCGGGATCGGTTCCGGCGGCGGCGTCACATCGATGCGGCGCTTGTACTGTTTGCGAGCGGCCTCCTCCATCTTGTCGGTCTGGTCGAGCAGCTTGAAGTTGCCGTTCTTGAGGGCGATGTCGCGGAGGTGATCAATGTCCGCCAGCCTCTTGGCGAGGATGCGGTCGGCCCGCGTCAGGTCGAAGCGGCTGTCGGCGCCGGTCGTCGCGTGCGGGCCGGGCAGTACGTCCGGGACGTGCGTCGCGGCCGGTGTTCCGGCTGCCGCACCGCGCAGCGTCTCCAGCGGAGCGAATGGGGCGTGGTCCGCGGCGCCTCCCGGGCCGTTGTGGTTGCGGTTCTGCAGTTCGCCTCCGGCCGCGCCGGAGAGGGTGTAGATCATTGGTTCGTCGCCGCCGCGCCACCACGGTTTGATCTTCGGACCGTCGTCGTCGCCGATCTCGTCGTCCTCGACGGGGAGTCCTTCCCAGAAGCCTTCGCCTCCTTCGGAGTTCGGATCAATCTGAATCGGCGGGCCGAGGTACACCGGCGGGTCGCCGATCACATCATCGGCCAGATCCTCGGTGAATTCCGTCACAATCAGATCGGCATCAGCGCCCGTGCCGGGTTCGCCTTCGGGCAGGACCATGAGCATGCTTTGCAGCCGTTCCTGGGCGGCCTCGGCCGGCGCGTCACCGGTCCGGGCCCCCTGGCCGAAGCGCTCGCGGAGGGTGTCCAACTGCTGGGCGCGATGGGCGCGCTGCAACTGACGTGAGAGCTGACGCTCCGCCCGGCGCGACTGCGTCGTGACTTCTCCGGCGCCCTCCTGGGCGGCCGCGAACCCGGAGGCCGAAACGAACAGCAGAACAGAGAGAAACACTGGCGATAGTCGCATGGCAACTCTCCTGTGTGGGGATGCAGATCGTCGTCGCCCTCCGGGCGCCCACGCGCGGGCCGGACGTGCGAGTCGACGGATCAGGGATGAACGGCCCGCGGGAGTGATGTGTGTCGGGTGAGTGGGAGGGGCTTACTCCGCGCGCATGGACTGCGTCAAGATCATGATCGACACAACCGGCACAACCGGTTCAGTCGGATTGACCGGAAAAGTCAGGCAGTGCTATAAGCCGGCCCCCTCCGGGCCTCCTGCCCATTCGAGCCAGCTTCCCCGCGAGAATCCCGTGAAAATGAGTCGCCTTGTGCGGCGTTGCGCCGCGCCGTGGCTGCCGCGACAACTCCGTCTGCAGACGATCGCGTGCCTGCTGGCGGCGCTGTCAGCGGCAGATCCTGCCGGTGCGCAGGTCGACCCGTTTGAACAACGGTTGGCCGCCCGCGTGGCGGCGTCGCCGGAAGACGCGTCGTCGTGGCGGCTGCTGGGACGCTATCGACTGGAGCACGGGCAGTCCGAGCAGGCGCTGGAGGCGCTGCAGAAGTCGGTCGAGCTCGACCCGCTCAGCGCCGCGGCGCAGTTCGACCTGGGCCGCGCGCTGCTGGCACAGGAACGCAGCG
>CAZWGW010000461.1:3738-6105 GCA_964633565.1 uncultured Planctomycetaceae bacterium | reverse complement strand
GTCCAGCACGCGCATCAGAAGGGGATCATTCACCGTGACCTGAAGCCGTCGAACGTGCTGGTGGCGCAGTACGACGGCAAGCCGGTGCCGAAGGTGATCGACTTCGGTGTGGCGAAAGCCACAGGGTCGAAATTGACCGACAAAACGATGTTCACCGAGTTCGGTTCGATCGTCGGCACACTGGAGTACATGTCGCCCGAGCAGGCGGAGCGCAACCAGATCGACGTCGATACCCGCAGCGACATCTATTCCCTCGGCGTGCTGCTGTACGAACTGCTCACGGGGACGACGCCGCTGGACAAGAAACGTCTCAAGAGCGCCGCGTTCCTGGAACTGCTGCGGATTATTCAGCAGGAAGAGCCACAGAAGCCGAGCACGCGGGTGTCGACGACGGATGAATTGCCGTCGATTGCAGCGAACCGCAGTCTGGAGCCCCGGAAGCTCAGCGGCATGATGCGCGGGGAACTCGACTGGATCGTGATGAAGGCGCTGGACAAGGAACGCAGCCGGCGGTACGAGACGGCGAATGGCTTTGCCGCCGATGTGTTGCGGTTTCTCAACGACGAGCCGATCACAGCCTGCCCCCCCACCGCGTTATATCGATTCCGCAAATTCGCCCGCCGGAACAAGGCGTTGCTGACCACCGGGACCATTGTGGCCGCCGCGCTGGTTGTGGCGACGGCCTTCAGCACCTGGCAGGCGTCGGTTGCCACGCGGGCCCGGAACCAGGAGCGGATCCGTGCCGAGTCGGAGTCGAAAGCACGGGCCGAGGCCGAAGACGCGCGCAACCGCGAACGAACGCTGCGCGTGGAAGCCGATGCGCAGCGGCACCGCGCCGAGGTCAGCGAGGCCAAGGCCCGAGTGGTCGTCGATGAATACCTGGTCAAAGTCACCGACGATGAGTTGCTCAAGGTTCCGGGCATGCAGCCGCTCCGCCGGGACCTGCTGCGTTCGGGGCTCCGGTTCTACGAAGAATTCCTGAAGGAACGGGAGGACGACCCACGTCTGACCCGCGAACTCGCGGCGACCCGGTTGCGTGTCGGCCGGATCAATAGCGAGTTGGGGGCCGAACCGGAGGCGCGTGCCGCCCTGGATGCGGCGATCGCCTCGTATGAGTCCCTGCTCGCGGAGCAGCCGGATGCAGCGGACCTCAAGGCCGACCTGGCAGATGCCTGGCGAGCGATTGGCGAATTGTACTGGGAGCAGAATGTGGCTGAATCTCTGCGCGGTTACGAACGCGCCGCGGAGATCGGCACGCAACTGGTCGAGGCTCAACCCGACAACATGGCGGCCAAACGGGCGCTCGCCAAGGCCCTCAATGGCCTGGGTGTGATGCAGGCCAAGTCGCAGCAAGGGACCGCTGCGCTCGCCTCCCACCAGCGCTGCCTGGAACTGCGTGAGGAGCTGATTCAACTCGATCCAGACGATGCGACACTCCAGCACGCCGTGGGCGAGTCCCTGCACAATGTCGCGACCCTCCTGGGCAGCGCGCACCAGCGAGCCGCTCTGGACCTGCTCCAGCGATCCAACCGGTACAATCGCCTGGCTTGCGAAAGGCTGCCGCACGTCATCGAGTATGGGATCGACCTGGGGACCAACTATGCCGTCATGGCCGATGCTCAATGGCGATTGGGCGAACGAGAAGAAGCGGTTGCCAGCTACCGCAAGGGTGTGCAGCATCTGCAGGCGATGGCGCGCGCTCACCCTGCCGTGCCCGCCGTGCACAGTCACCTGGTCACTGCCCTGCGGTCCCTGGCGCAGATGCAGAACGCGTTGGGACATACCGCGGATGCAGAACGATCGCTGCAGCAAGCCTCTGATTCCATTGAGCGTTTGCCGATTGAAACGGCAGAAGATCTGTACGTGCTGGCGAGTGTGCGCGGCGCCTGTGTCGCAAGCCTCGCGGACCCCGAAGAGCAGTCGCAACAGGAACTGCTGGCCGTCGAGACACTGCAACAGGCCATTGACAAAGGGTTCCGCGATGTCGCGCGGCTCAAACAGGAAGGCGCTTTCGCGCGGCTGCGGGAACGTGAGCCGTTCCAGAATCTGCTGAGCAACCTGGAGACGAAGCTCGAAGCGGACTCCCTGGTCGCCGGGGCCAGAGACCGCACGGACGCCAGTCTGCAGGCCCACAGCCGGGCGGCAGAACTGCGAAAAAAACTTGCGGACGCCAACCCCACCAATCGGCGGATCCAGGCCGACTTTGCCGCCAGCCGACAAGCGGTCGGGCTGATTCAAATGGAACTGGGCCGGCTCGGTGAGGCGACACAATCGCTGGACGAGGCCCGCCACGTGCGGGAAGCGCTCGTGCGCGATGAGCCCGGCAATCTCCAGTTTCGCGCGGACCTGGCAGCAAGTCTTTTTTCG
>CAZWGW010000461.1:0-3728 GCA_964633565.1 uncultured Planctomycetaceae bacterium | reverse complement strand
GCCAGGCTGAACAAACAGGCGAACCGATTGACAGACGTCATCCGCGACTGGGAAGCCGGCCTCGCGTTGTTCGACACCGCCGGCCTCGCAGAAAGTCCCACCGCCGAATGGCAAAACCAGGCCGCTAATGCCGAGCTGGATTATGCCCAGTTTCTCGCCGGGGCCGGCTTATACGAGGAAGCCGCCCAACACCTGGCCAAAGGCTACCGCCGGACGCCTCCATCGGCGGCACTCTGGCGCATCCATGCCTGCATGCGCCAGTTTGTTCGAGACGAAGCCGGAAACCAGGACGCCTGCCGGGGACTGATGGAACAGTTCGGCATGACCAGCGACAACCAGCTCTGGCAGGTGGCGATCGCCTGCTCCCTCGGGTCTCCGCCGGTCGGCGACGTCAATCGCTGGTGCCAGGTGACGGACGAATTCGCCAGGTCCAATCCGGACAAGGGCTGGGCGATGCTCTATTCCGGGCTCGCGTTGTACCGCGCTGAGCGCTATCAGGAAGCGATTCGCGAATTGCAGAAAGACGGCCGCGCGGCCAGTTTTCCACTGTTGGCCATGGCCTGTCATCGGCTGGGGAAACACGACGAGGCCCGCTACTGGTTGAAGAGCGGTCGCGACTGGTACGAGCAGAACGTGCGGGCCAGTCTGGACGGCACCCTGGAGTTGACATTGGGCGGACTGTACGTCTGGGACCGCCCGCAGTTTCTCATCATGTACCGGGAAGCGGTGGCGCTGATCGAGGGCGCGGAGGCGCCCGATCCGTGGCTCGACCTGTGGCAGGCGCGCATCTACTCGGTGTACGGGCAAAAAGCAAAAGCCCAGGAGCACTTCCAGGCCGCCGTCGCGGCGCGCCCCGCAGATCCCGCGATCTGGCTGGCCCGCGCGCAGGTCTTCTCTCGCCTCGGGGACCAGGCGCAGGCCGAGGCCGACTTTGCGCGCGCCATCGAGCTGAATGGCGATGACCCCGCTCCCTGGATTGCCCGTGGACGTCATTTCGCGGAACGGGGCGAGCAGCAACAGGCAGACGCAGATTTTGCAAAAGCCGCGTCGCTCACGCCCGGCAACCTGGACCGCTTCCTCGAGGCGGGCTGGTGGGTTGCCGGACCTTTTCCGCACGACCTGGCCACGGCATACGGACCCGAGACCAGCCTCGACCCCTCTCGTCCGATCGATGTGGCGGTCGGCAACGCCAGGCCAGGCGACGGCGCTGCCGAACAGGTCATGCACTGGCGCCCTCTGCCCACCGGTTCGCTTGGACGGGTCGAATTGTCGACTCTGTTTCCCGGCAACAATGTCTCGACCTACGCCATGACCTACGTGTACTCGCCGCGCGACCAGCAACTGGAACTGTTGTGGGGGAACGATGGTTCCCGGCGCGTCTGGTTGAACGGAGTGTTGGCTGGCGAGGCCAGCCAGCCCATCACCTGGCAGTACGCAGTGGAGCGCGTACCGCTGAAGTTACTCGCCGGCCGGAATACGATCCTGGTCAAAACCAACTTTGCGACGGGCCGTTGGGGTAATTACATGTGGTGCCGCTTGAGCGGTAACCCGGCCGACCGCGCCTACGATGCATTTCAGCGAGGCGATTACCAGGAGGCCGCGCGCCACTTTCCCCAGGTCCCGGAACGCGATCGCGAGCATTCCTATTACCAGAACGCGGCCTTTGCGAGTTTCTACGTCGGCGATGAGGCGCAATATCGATCGGTCTGCAGGGACCTCGCCCTGCGATATGGTGGGACGAGACAGCCCCATCAAGCCCTCTCAGTCTGTTCGTCGTGGGCGCTGGGCGACCAGACCTATCCGGACCCCATCCAATGGAATGAATGCACGGAAGTCCTCCGGAAACAAGCCGCCACGGACACGTGGTGGAATCACTGGGTAGCGCAGGCTGAAGTACGAGCCGGGAACAGCGCCGAAGTGCTGGCCAACCTGGCTCACATGCCTGCTGGTCTGGATCAGCACGTCTCGTCCTGGCCCATCGCCGCGATCGCTCACAGCCGCCTGGGTGACAAGGCCGAAGCGAGTCGCTGGCTCCAGAAGGCCGACGACTGGTATTCCCAGGTCGTCCCGGCTGCCCTCGCTTCCGGCTCCATCCCGCTCACTCCGCACGATTGGGTCGAGTTTATCTGCCTTTACCGCGAGGCGAAGCTCCTGATCGAAGGAAAGTCGCCCGATTTGCAGGGTTCGCTGGACGGAATCGAGTTGCAGAGCCACCTGAAGCGTGAGGACTGGGTCGGCGCCGACCTGTTGTTGTCGCGGATCGTCGAACGCGCGCCGCACCACTCGCAAAACTGGATCTCACGAGGCCGGTTCCGCGCGGCGCAAGGCCGTTTCCAGGAGGCCGAAGCGGACCTGGCGAAAGCCATCGAGATCAATCCCGCTGATCCCGTCCCCCTGATCGCACGCGGCCGGTATTTCGCGGAACGGGGCGCCCAGGAACAGTCCGATGCCGACTATGCCCGGGCCGCGACGCTGACATCGGAGGAGCTGAACCGCTTCCTGGAAGGGGGCTGGTGGGTGGCCGGGCCCTATCCACCCGGGCTGGAACAGTTTTGTCCGCCTGAGCTCGATCCCGATCCTTCGCGGCCGGTGCATGTGGTCGACGACAAGGGCATCCTCTCCGAGCAACCGGTCTCGTGGCGGTCCGTGCCAGCCGACGCGATGGGCCAGGTGACCTTCCCCACGCTTCCGAATACTGCGGATGGATCTTGCTACTACGCTCTGGTACACGTTTACTCGCCCGATGAACGGACGGCGACGCTGTGGGTCGGGGAAAGCCCCACGTGCCGCTGCTGGGTCAACGATGAACTGCAAGCAACACCTGTTCCACCGCTCGTCTGGCAACTGCCCGCCGCGGCCAAATTCCTGCCGCTGGTGTTGAAAAAGGGGCACAACCGCCTGCTGGTGAAGTTTGCCGTGAGCGGGGCCACCGCGACGTTCACTGCCCAACTGGGCGACCATCCTTTGAATCGAGCCGTACAACTGAACCGGTTCGGTCTGCTGCGAGAGAGTGCCGACGCTTTTGAAGTTGCTCACCAACGGGCGCAATTGAATATCTATCCGCGCAACGTGCAGGCATTTACGTTGTTAAGCATTGGAGCGTCTGCCGACCACGCCAGAATTGCCGCTGAGTTGCGTCGGAGATCCTTGGCGGGCTGGAGCTTCTCCGCAGCAGTAGTCCAGGCTCATTCTGCTGCGACGATCGACGACCCGGAGTCGTTGGTGAAAACCATTGCGGAATTGCGGTCGAACGTCGGCAAATACCAGTGGCGGGAAGTCGCGCTACTTCAATATCGCGCAGGCCATTGGCAAGCAGCTCTCGATGCCCTGGCGCAGATCGGCGACGATCCGGGACTTCATGCCTGGCCAACCGCGGCGATGGCCTATCATCAACTCGGAAATGCCGAAAAGGCCCACGAGTACCTGGAAAAGTGCCACGAGTCGTTCCGGGAGGACTTCTTGAATCGCTTCTGGGGGGCCGGAGGAGAATACCTGGTCGAGTTCTACCCGACCTACCATGAGGCCTGCCAACTCATCGACGGCGACACCGCGGAAATCGATCGGCAGTTTGCCGAGTTCCTGCAACAGAGACGAGACATCTGGAACGCACAGGACCCGCTGATCCGGGACTTTGACGATGCGGTCAGGAACGCACAAGAACCGGTGCCGGTTCTTCTCGCTCGCGGCAAGCGCCTGGCGGAGCTCGAACGGTGGGAGGAGGCCGAGAC
>CAZWGW010000460.1:0-6107 GCA_964633565.1 uncultured Planctomycetaceae bacterium | reverse complement strand
TTCGTCATCGATCCCTGCCGAGGACGCCGACAAGCTTCGCGAATGCTTCGACGCCGGCGCGGCCATTCACAAATTGCTGGAACTCGACCTCAAGCCGCGCGACATCATGACGCGGGCGGCGTTCGAGAACGCGATGGTCACCGTGATGGCGCTGGGCGGCTCGACGAACGCCGTGCTGCACCTGATCGCGATGGCCCGCGCAGTCGGCGTCGAACTGACGATTGACGACTTCCAGAACGTCAGCGACCGGGTGCCGTACCTGGCCGACCTCAAGCCCTCCGGCAAATTCGTGATGGAAGACCTGCACAAGGTGGGCGGCACGCCGGCCGTGCTCAAGTACCTGCTGCAGAAGGGCTACCTCAACGGCGACTGCCGCACGGTGACGGGGAAGACGCTCGCCGAGAACCTCGCGCCGCTGCCGGGACTGGCGGAGGGACAGCCGATCGTGCGGCCGATTGAGAATCCGTACAAGCCGACCGGGCACATCCGCATCCTCCGCGGCAACCTCGCGCCGCAGGGGGCGGTGGCGAAGATCACCGGCAAGGAGGGGCTGAAGTTCACCGGCCCGGCCCTCTGTTTCGACAGCGAAGAGGCGATGCTCCGCGGGCTGGAGCAGGGGAAGATCAAGGGGGGCGAAGTGATCGTGATCCGCTACGAAGGACCGAAGGGGGGCCCCGGCATGCCCGAGATGCTCACCCCCACCTCAGCCCTGATGGGAGCGGGCCTGGGGGACAAGGTGGCCCTGATGACGGACGGCCGTTTCTCCGGCGGCAGCCACGGGTTCATCATCGGCCACGTGACGCCCGAGGCGCAGGAGGGTGGGCCGATTGCGCTCGTCCGCGACGGCGACAAGATCACGATCGATGCCGACGCGAACCGCCTGGACGTGCAATTGTCCGATGCCGATCTCGCGCAGCGCCGGGCCGCGTGGACGGCTCCGCCGTACAAGTTCACGCGCGGGACGCTGTACAAGTACATCAAGAACGTGAAGAGTGCGAGTGAGGGGTGTGTGACGGACGAGTGAGGACCGGCCGATTGCGTCCCGCAAAGTTGCTTCGAGAACGCCATGACCACCGCAACGACTCCTGGTTACGAAATCGCCGACTTCTCCGGGATCACCGGCGTCCCGTGCCCCTGCGGCACGGCGCGGCGCGCCTTTGCCGACGTGGCGGACTTTCCTGGCACGGTCCACGTGACGGAGATCTCGGCCGACGCGCAGGTCCACTACCACAAGACTCTGACCGAGACCTATTTCTTCCTGGAGTGCGGTCCCGACGCGCGGATGCAGCTCGACGATGAAATGATCCCCGTGCGGCCGGGGATGTGTATCATGATCCGTCCCGGGACGCGGCACCGGGCGGTGGGGCGGATGAAAGTGCTGATCCTTGTGCTGCCGAAGTTTGATGAGGCAGATGAGTGGTTTGACTGATATTTCATAACGAGTGACGCTGCCTGGCCACAACCCCGACCGCCCGAGGAGACTGCCGTATGGACATGTCCTGGTTAATGACGCTCATGCTGATCGTCGGCGGGATCATCGTAGCGGCGATTGCCGTGATCGGCGCTGTTGTGTTCCTCTTTGCGCGCGGGAGCGGTGGACGGAGACCGGAATAGCGCGAAAGTCATGACTGACGACGAGCTTCGCCGACGCGGCGTCGACGTCCTGGCACGCGAGCTGGGCCCTGTCGACATGGCCCGCTTTCTGCAGCAAGTGAGAGCGACCGCGGTCGACGACGCCAGTCGTCGGCATCACACGCCGGAAAACGATGTGGCGGCGAGCGAGGTTCCATGTTCCGGTGATTCTGAGACTTGCCGTGGCGGTTCAACATCCGAATTGATCCCACAGCGGCCTGAGCCGGTGACCGGCGGCGGCCTCGATGACACGGCCGCCCGCCCTCCGTCCTACTTTACCCGCGGTCTGTCGTCGCGCGCCTTCGTCACGTGCGGCCTGATTGCGGCGCCGCTTCTGCTGCTGCTCGCGCTGTGGATGCCGCAGGTGCCGCGGCAACGGGCCATCCGGGCTGTCGAGGCGGCGGGCGGCGACGTGTACTTCGCCGACTCGATCCCGGGCTGGCTGTATGAACTGTGCGGCGAGCGGGTCGAGTATCTGGAGGCGGCCACCGAAATCCACCTGGACGGCACGGGGGTCGACGACGGCCTCATGCCGCAACTGCGGCTGCTCAATACGGCCAGCGTGGTCTGGCTGAATGGGGCCCGCGTGACGGATCAGGGCGTGTCGGTGTTGCTTGAGTTCCCGAATATTACGAGCCTGGACCTGGGCGACACGGCGGTGACCGAAGCGACACTGGTGCCGCTCCTGCGCCAGCACCGGCAACTGGAAACCATCTGGCTGCAGGGGACAGCGGCGGGCGACGCGTCGCTGGAGGTGCTTGGCGGAACATCGACGCTGCAGGAACTGCTGATTCCGCGCACCCGGATCACCGATAAGGGACTGAAGCATCTGGCAAGGCTCCCGGTGCTGGAGGAACTCGACCTGTCGGAGACCGCCGTCGGGGACAACGGGATGGCGTCTCTCTCGGCGAGCCGGACACTCACCAATCTTGCGCTGGAACAATCAGAAGTTTCGGACGCGGCGCTGGAGCACCTCGCCCGGATGCCGGCGCTGGAGCAGATCAATCTGATCGACACCCGCATCACCGGGACTGGCTTGGCGTCCCTGTCGCGGGCGCCGCGCCTCAACCGTCTCTACCTGGACCGGACGCTCGTCAGCGAAGTGGGTCTTGAGCACGTGGCTGCCATGAGATCTCTGGAGTTGCTGTCCCTGACCGGAACACGTGTCACGGATGCCGGGCTGGCGAAACTGGAGAGCGCGAAACAGCTCCGCCAACTCTATGTCGGCGCAATCCCCGCGTCGCCGGAGGCCATCGTGCGTCTGAGGCGAGCGCTGCCGGACTGCACGATTGATGAGTCGAACAGTGGAATGGGACAACTGCCGAGGTGATGCCGCCGAACGCAACGTGCGACTGGCGGGTATGCCTGCCGCAACCTGCCCGAAAGAGTCTTCATTCAGCATCCCGGATTGGATCGCAATGAGCACAAACGACGACTGTGGCCTGTTTGACTGCCGGCCCATTCTCCGGGTCGACAGCGTCGTGCGGAGCATCCGCTATTATGTCGAGGCGCTCGGTTTCCACCTGGGATGGGCCTGGTCCACCAGCGACCAGCGGTTCCTCCGGCCGGGGGAGACCGTCGAACCGACGTTCGCGCTGGTGGGGCGCGGCCCGGTGCAGTTCATGTTGTCACAACAGAGCCAGGGGGCGGCGGGGATGTGGCTGCACCTCGACGTTCATACGGCCGAACAGCTTGATCGACTGCACGAGGCATGGGCGCGGAACGGGGCCCGGATCATTGAGCCTCCCTCCTGCCGACCGTGGGGCATGTATGAAATGCGCGTCCAGGACCCGGACGGCCACGTCTTGCGGGTCTCGGCGCCGCCGCGGTAAAAAGCCGACGCAGCCGAACAAGTACCGGAACCTGGCAAGTGAATCGGCGGCCGAAACTCGGGTTGCCCGCCGCAACGGGCAGAAGTTATCCTATGGGTACTGGGGGGCGCTCCAACGGGCTGATGTCCCGGGAGGTGGCAACATGGATGTTTCATCCGTCGCCATTTCGTTGGTGGCCGCCGTCTGTGCGCTGTGGTCCCTGGTGTCGCTCACGTCGCACACCCGGGGACCGGAAGGACCCTAGCACACGGCGCTGTCACAACGTGTGATCCGTCTGTCGCTGAACAGGGCGGCAGGCACGAAGGGGAACGTGTCGGCCCGCGGCCGGCACCCTGGGGAGAAGTAGACGATGGCCCGATGGTTGTGTTGCGCCTGGTTGCTCTGCGCCGTGCTGTTCCTGATCGTGCGGTCTCCCGCGGGCGAGCAGGAGCCGGTCCCCGTCACGCTCGAAAACGTCATCGACCCCGGCGCGAACGACTCCGCGGAACCCCTTGCGGCGGACTTCTCCCTCACGCGGTCCGTCCGGTTCCTCGATTCGGCCGCGCTGACGTGGCAGAAGGGACGCAAGTGCTTCACCTGTCACACGAACTACGCCTTTCTCTATGCCCGGCCGCTCGTCTCCGCGGACGTCGCGGCGCATGACTCCGTGCGGCAGTTCGCCGAGGAACTGGTCGCGCAGCGCTGGAAGGACCAGGGGGCCCGCTGGGACGCAGAGGTCGTGGCAACGGCCGCCGCGCTCGCGTTCAATGACGCGCACACGACGGGCGAACTGCATCCGCTGACGCGGCAGGCGCTGGACAAAATGTGGGATCTGCAGCGCAAGGACGGTGCATGGAACTGGCTCAAGTGCGACTGGCCGCCGATGGAGTCGGACGACGACTACGGCGTCGCGGTCGCGGCGCTCGCGGTGGGGGTCGCGCCGGGCAACTACGCGGAGACGGAGCGGGCGCGGAAGGGGATGGAGCGGCTGAGGCAGTACCTCGCCGACCATCCGCCGCCGACGCTGCATCATCGCGCCATGCTGCTGTGGGGGGCGAGCTACATTCCGGACCTGATGACGGCCGAGCAGAGGCAGGCGTGCATCGACGAGTTGCTCGTCCTGCAGAAAGCCGATGGCGGCTGGGGGCTGGCGACGCTCGGCGACTGGCAGCGGGCCGACAGTTCGCCGCAGGACCGGGAAACCAGCGACGGCTACGGTACGGGCTTCGTCATCTACGTGCTCCGCCGCGCGGGCCGGCCGGCCGACGATGCGCGGCTGCAGCGCGGGATTGCATGGCTGAAGTCGCATCAGCGCGAGAGCGGCCGCTGGTTCACGCGTTCGCTGCACAAGGACAGCAAACACTTCATCACGCACGCGGGGACGGCGTTCGCCGTGATGGCGCTGGCGGTGTGTGAAGAAGAGGCGGGCGCGGAGTAGTTTGTTTTACGCGCCCGGCAGGTGCGGCAAATTGCACTCGCAGCGAGCTTGCCCCACGATCTACTGCGACCCCCAGCGCGAGTCCGTGACATACACGTCGAACCCATCCTCACCGCGATTCGACACAAACGTGATCCGCCCATCCGGCGACCACGATGGGAAGTTGTCGATCGCATCATCCCGCGTCACGTGCGTCACGGCACCCGTGGCAATCTGGGCGACAACAATGTCGAATGCTCCGCCGCGGTTCGTTGTGAACGCAATCCGCATGCCGTCGGGCGAGTACGCGGGGTAGTCGTCGAGTCCGGGGCTGTCGGTGAAGCGCCGCAGCCGCGAGCCGTCTGCCTCAATCAGGGCCAGCTCCAGGTCCCCCCAACGGTTCGTGGCAAACACGATCGTGCGCCCATCTGGCGACCAGCACGGATGCGCATCAATCGCCGGATCGCTCGTTAACCTGGCGCGATTCTTGCCGTCCGCATCGGCGACGTACAGTTCCTGATTGCCGTCTCGCGTCGAGGTGAACGCAATCCGCTTGCCGTCCGGCGACCAGCAGGGCCATTCTTCGTGTGAGAGGTTCCCCTCCGTGACGGCGATCGGCGTCAGCTTTTTGTCGGCCAGCGTCAGCAGATGGACGTCAATGTCCCCCTGGTTCGGCGTCGCATTGTCAATGGCAAGCAGAAGCTGCTTGCCGTCGGGCGAAAAGACGGCGTCATACTCCGGGTACTTGCGGTCCGTCAGCCGCTGCTCCCTGCCGCTCGCCGCGTCGTGCAGGTAGAGGAAGATGGCGTCCTCCCCGTGCCGGGCGTAGACGAGCTGCGTGCCATCGGGGGACCAGACGGGACGCTGCTTCAGGTGCCCATCCTGCGTCAGCCGGCGGAACGGCTCATCAGCCGCGACGAGCTTCGCGCTCTCTGTCGCAACGACCGCCATCGCGATAATCAGCCACAGCCATCTCTTCAAAATCTGTTACCCTGAATCTTTCTGACTCGTGTCGTTACGTCAATTCTTCAATCAGCTCCCCCTGCGGCAGCAAACCGGCCGACGTCAGTTCGGGCGTCCCGATCCCGATCTGACTGAGCACCGTCGCGAACAGGTCCGCCGGCGTCAGCGGACGGTGCAGCGGATACTCCGCCTGCGCGTCACTGGCGCCGATCACCTGCCCGGTCCGGAATCCGCCGCCGGCCACCAGCCCCGCGTAGCAGTGCTCCCAGTGATCGCGCCCCGAT
>CAZWGW010000459.1:0-6111 GCA_964633565.1 uncultured Planctomycetaceae bacterium | reverse complement strand
TGTGCAGAAGTTCGAGTACCTCGCTCCGGCCGAGTTGTTTGACACGGGACGGCCGTACTCGTGTTACATCGTGAAGGAATTCGAGGACGCGGCCAAGGGCCGGGAGCCGGGACAATAATCGGGGGAGGGAAGGTTTCGCGGCATGGGTCTGGTACAGCCTGCATTCTGGATGGCGCTCGGAGCACTGGCGATCCCGGTGATCGTGCACCTCATCTTCCGCTGGCAATCGCGCCAGGTGGAACTGGGGACGATCCGGTTCCTGACCGAAATCCTGCGCGAGAACGCGCGGCGCCGGCAGCTGAAGCGCTGGTTGCTGCTCGCGATGCGGCTCGCGTGCGTGGCGCTGTTGGCGCTGCTCTTCATGCGGCCGTACCTGCTGGCGCGGCAGGCCGCCACGAAAGACCGCTTTCTGGCGATCCTGATCGACCAGTCGGCCAGCATGGGCCTGGGGACGACGGGCGGCCGGGCGGTCGACCGCGGGGTGGCGCGGGCGCGGGAACTGTTGCGGCAGTCCGGCCAGGACACACGCTGGGAAGTGGCACTGTTCGATCACGAAGTGCATCCCCTGTCGGCGGCGAACACGCAGCCTCCGGACGGGCAGGTCTCCCTGGACCGAATCGAGCCGCCCGAGGCGTTGTACGACGCGACGGACTACGGCGCCGCGATGGCGTGGGCCCGCGATGTGTGCCTGGGCGCGCGGCCCGGACGCAAGGAGGTCTATGTGCTCACGGACCTGCAGCGGTCCGGACTGGACTGGACCAGCACGGAGGCGTTCCCCGAAGACGTTGTGGTTCACGTCGAGGACCTGGGAAAGCCGCTCGTCAACAATATCGCAGTCACCAGCGCCGTGATGTCGAAGACCGTTGTGCGTCCCGGTGAGCCGCTGACAGTCGACGTGTCGATTTTCAATTTCGGCCCGCTCCCCCAGCCGGATGAACCGGTGACGCTCGTGCTGGCCAGCGGCAACCGGACGCATCGGCTGGAACAGACCACGACGATTGACGCCGGGAAAGTGGTGCAATTGGCGTTCGAGGTCCCGGGCCTGCAGGCCGGCCAGTGGTCGGGGACCGTGCAGATCGACGTCGACGACGAACTGTCATTCGACAACCAGCGGCACGTGGCGGTGGACGTCTCACCGCCGCTGGCCGTGTTGCTCGTCGACGGCGCCGCCGCGCCGGCGCGCGTGCTGTCGGAGACGTATTCCCTGGATGCGGCATTGCGGCTGGCGGGACCGGGCGAGAGTTTTGCCGAGGGGCCGTTCCAGCCACGGGAAGTACGGTTTGCGGACGAGGGACTGCCGCCGCTGGGAGACATCGGTCTGGTGGTGCTGGCCAATGTGGGGGGACTCAGTGCGGTGGAGGCGTCGCGGCTGGCGGACTTTGTGGAGGCGGGCGGGAAGTTGCTGGTGTTCACGGGGGAGAACGTGACGGCCGAGTCGTGTGAGACGCTGCAGACGTCGGGCCTGACGGCCGGCGACGTTATGGGGACGGTACGCTCCAGCGACCTGCCGTTCCGCTGGCAGGCGTGGCAGGAACTGCATCCGCTGTTCGAACCGTTTCGCGACCCACAGCACGGGGACCTGCGGCGGTTGTCCTTTGACGCGTACACGCGGATCGAGCCGGCGGCCGACGCCCGCGTGCTGGCCAATTTCCGCGACGGTGCGCCGGCGCTCGTGGAGCGGACGGTCGGACAGGGCCGTGTGCTGTGGTTCACATCGGCCGCCAATCGGGGCTGGAGCGACTGGCCGCGAAGCCGGCTGTTCGTGCCACTGGTGCACCAGATGCTGCTCGACCTGGCGGGCCTGACCGGGAGCGGACCGGTGCGCCAGGTGCGGCTGGACGCCGGAGCGGCGGGCACCAGCGGGCTCGCGCCGGGGGTGATTCCGCGGGACGGCTATCGGGACGTCGTCAACGTCAGTCCGCGCGAATCGGAAACCGACCGCTGCACGGTCGAGGAATTCGCGCAGCGGTTCGAACTGACGTTGCCGGCCACGACGGACGAAGCGCGGGGATCGTCGCCCGTCGTGGCGGCCGGCGCCAATTTCGATCTGCGGGACCATGAGTTGTGGCAGTATCTGGCGCTGGCGCTGGTGCTGCTGGTCTGTGCGGAGGCGTTCCTTGCCAACCGCACGTCGTCGTAAGTGAGCTGGACGAACAGGAAGATGACGCGAACTGGACACAAGGCGATCGGAATTCGATGGTGGCTGCATGGCGTGCTGCCGACGTGGTGCGCGCTGGCCGCGGCCATCGGCACGCCGGCCGCGGCGACTGCGCAGCAGCCATCCGGTGGGGCCAATGTCGCGCCGATGACGCTGAGCGACCTGATCGATGCGACACTGCCGGAATTTGCGCTGTCCGGTGGTGCGCAATTGAACGAGCCGCTGGAGATTGGGGCCAGGCTCCGGTGGGACAACAATTCGCGAGGCTCGGAGACCGGGTTGACGGCCGTTTATGTGCGACGCGGCCGGCCGGAAGCGGTCGTGTGCGTCTATCCCTGGACCGGCCTGCTGGTCCACGATTTCAGCTCGCTGTCGCGCGGACGCGTGGCCGGCCGGCAGGGTGACGAAGTCTTCTGGGAGACCGGCCAGCCGGGGGCTGAGTTCCGCCGGATCCCGAACGCTGAAGCGCCGGGGGAATCACGAGCGGCGCGGCTCAGGCAGATGAAGGACCTGGCGCGGGCGCGGTTTGAGGGGACGCTGGTCGGCTGGAAGCCGGACGACTCCGATCGTCAGGAGCTGCGTCTCCTGCCGCGGCCCCTGTATCGGTATGCGGCGTCGGTCGACGGGGCCGTCGACGGCGCGGTGTTCGCCTACGCGATGGGAGTCGACCCGGAACTGCTGCTGCTGCTGGAGGCGGTCGCCGACAGCCGCGGCACGCATTGGGAGTACGCGTTTGTCCGCCGCACGTCGGGCGAACTGCAGGGGCGACTGGACCAGACCGTCGTTTGGACGGCCGCCCGGTATCCGCGGACGGACGATCCACTGGGACTGGACCGCGGCATGACACGGCCCCTGCCGGAACACCTGCTCGCGCCGACGGAAACAAAAGCCAACTGATTTGAGACACCCGAAGTCCTGGCGACTTCGGCGACCGCATTAACCATCGGGAACCAAGCCATGTTGCCGAATGAACAGAGCCTCCGTTTTCTGGAACGCTTCGAATCGATCCGCCATCGAATGCGGCGCATGAACCTCGCGACACTGGTCTGGCAGGCGATCCTGGGGGCCGCGGCCGCGATCGCCCTGCTCGCGTGGGTGGACTACCGGTTCGAGGAGGGGTCGTCCGCGCGGCTGTGGCGGCTGGCCGGACTGGGCGGGGCGCTGGCGATTCTGCTGCTGTACCAGGCGTGGCGCGTGATTGCAAAATGGAGCAAGCCGGCCACGGCAGTCGAACTGGAACACCGGTTCCCCGAGTTGGGGCAGCGGGTCCGCACGACAGTGCAGTATGGTCCGCAGGGGGACGAAGCGATCCGGCGGGGAGGAGTGGCGCCATCCCTCGTTGATGCACTGCGTGTCGATACGGCCGAGAAGACCGAGCCGCTGGGACTGGACACCGTGCTGCCCGTGCGGCGGATGTGGCTGACGGCCGGGCTGGCAGTGCTGGCGGTGCTGGGACTGCTGGCGAGCACGCTGTCGAACTGGGAGTGGCGGACGGCTGTGCGCCGCACGCTGCTCAGCGACGAGCCGTTTACGACGGTGTCCGTCACTCCGGGCAATATCGTGGTCGATGAAGGGGGCCGGATCGACGTCTCGCTGACGGTGTCCGGGCGAACAGACCGGGACGTGGTGGTCTGGTCCCGGCCGGCGATGCGGCCGGACGCCGCGTGGCTGCAGGAAGAACTGAAATCGTCCGCAGCCCGGTCCACGGGCGAGAGGGAGATCGAGTATACGACGCAGATTGCGCGGATCACGGAACCGATGGAGTATCGCGTGGCGGCCGGCGCGGTGCAGAGCGAACTGTACCGCGTCGACGTGCGCTACCCGCTGGCGATCGAGAGCATCGAAACGCAGATCACCTCGCCCGAGTACACCGGGCTGCCGATCAAGACGGTGGCGGACGGCAATGTGACGGCGCTGCGCGGGAGCCGGGGAGCATTCCGCCTGACGCTGGACCGGGTGCCGTCCGCCGCGCAGGTTCGCGTGATTCCGGGCAAGGACGCGAACGGCGAGGCGGCCGCACCGCACGATCTGCCCGTGCAGATCGACGGCAAGCAGGTGCAGTTTGCACTGGACCTGGACCAGGACTTCACCTGGTCGCTGACGGCGACATCGGGGGATGGCAGCCCGGTGCCGGACAACGCCTTCCGCGTGCGGGTCCGCGACGACGGCGCGCCGCGGGTCAGTTTTGGCGAGCCGCAGGACGAGCTGGAAGTGACGACGCTGGCGGAAGTGCTGATGCAGGTGCGTGCCAGCGACGACTATGGTCTGGCGCGTTCGGGGATCGTGTTCCAGATCAATAACGACGAGGAGCACACGCTGCTGGAAGAGGACTTTGCGCGCGTGATGGAGGCGGCCCAGGACGCTCAATCGGGCCAGGTGACGCCGCGGACACGCGCGGCGCTGGAGCGGACGCTGCCGCTGGAGTACTTCAGCCTCACCGAACGCGATGCCGTGGCGTACTACGCCTTCGCCGAGGACAACTTCCCCGACGCGCCGCATCGCGCGGAGACCGACCTGCGGTTTATCGACATCCGGCCGTTCAAGACGATCTATCGCCTCTCGGACGAGGAGCCCGGGATGCCGGGGATGCAGAACGACATCCCGGCGCTCGACGAGCTGATCCGACGTCAGCGGTATGCCCTGAACCGCACGATCAAGCTGCAGAAATTCCCCGAACGGTGGGGTGACGGCGACCTGAATTCGGTCGAGCGGCTGATCGAGTACCAGACCGAGATCGCCGACGGGACGCGCGATCTGGCGACGTTCTTCGAGGGAGAGGGGACCGACGGCGCCGACGTGCTGTTCCAGGCGGAGGCGACGATGCGCACGGCGGTCGACTCGCTGGGGGTCGCGCAGTATGAAACGGCCGTCCTGCAGGAGAAGGACGCACTGCAGTATCTCGTCGAGGCGCGGAGGATGCTGGAGGTCGTGATCAACCGGTTGAACGCGCGGCAACGGGCGAGCATCCGGCAGTTCAACCGTCAACTGACGCAGAAACTGCGCCGGCCGAAGAGCGAGGAAGAGGCGGAACGGCAGGTCGTCGAGCGGTTACAGCAACTGGCGATGAACGAGGTGATGCTGGCGGCCGCGCTGTCGGAAGAGCCCTCCGAGGGCGAATCCGGGAGCGGACAATCGAGCGCCGAAGGGAGCAGCGATCCGATGCCGCAAACGAAGCCGGCCGACGATCCACAGGCGGGAGATCCCGATACGCCCCCCGGCGAAACGCCCGAGACACCGACGGAAGGAACGACCGCAGAGTCCCCGCCCATGCCGGCCGATCCGGCGCCGGGTGAAGACCCCGAAGGCGCCAGCGAACCGATGGGAGATGAGGGCCAGGGGAAGGCGAAACCGGCGCTGACTCCCCAGGAGATCGAGGACCGTCAGGCGGACGTCGTCGCCGAGGCGCAGGACGTGCAGCGTCTGATGGAGGGGATGTCGGCCATCACGGACCTGGCGAAGTCGCGGATGACGGCGGCCGTCGAGGCGGCCGATGCCGCCAGCGGCGCCCTGCAGCGTGGCGAGCGCGCACCGGCCGCCCAGACCGCGCGCGATGCGGCGCAGAAATTCCGCGAGCTGGCCCGGCACGTGGCGGGCCTCGTGGAGGATGAAGCGGCGCGGCAGGTCGCCATGGCCCGCGACCTGGCGGGCGACATTGCGTACCGGGACCAGGAACTGGCCGACCAGCTCGAACAGCCGCCGCAAGGGGGAGGGGAAGCGCCGTCTCCACCGCAGGAAGGCGACAAGCCGCGCGGGGGGGCCGCGCGGGTCATGGCGCCGCGCGATCCGCAGGAGGAGAGCGGCCGGCTGAACGACGCGACGCAGACGCTGCGGGACGTGATGGAGGCGATCGCCCGGGACAACGACGGCGACAGCGTCGAGGCCAAGGACCGCGTGGCCGAGCTGCTCGAATCGGAAGACCTGGCCCGTGCGATGGAAGGGCAGCAGCAGCTTCC
>CAZWGW010000458.1:0-6119 GCA_964633565.1 uncultured Planctomycetaceae bacterium | reverse complement strand
GAACACCCGCGCTGGATTCCCCCGGAGGACATTGCCGAGGTGGACCTCCGCGCCGGCCAGTCGATGGGCCGCATCTATCGCGTCTTCCCGCGCGAGAACCCGCCCCGGCCGATCGCGCGGCTGGATCGACTCGACACGGCCGGTCTCGTGGCGGCGCTCGACAGTCCCAACGGACCGCAGCGCGATCTCGCCGGCCAGATGCTGCTGTGGCGTGACGACCGGTCCGCTGCGCCGGCATTGACGTCGCTCGCCGAACACGCCTCGCGACCGGAAGCGCGGCTGCACGCGCTCACGACGCTCGACGGGCTCAATGCACTGACCGATGAAACGCTGCAGACATCGCTGCGGGATGAACACGCGGGAGTCCGTCGACAAGCCGTGCGCATTGCGGGGAAACGGTTGCCCGACACGACAAAATTGCTGCCGGCCGTCCTCGAGTTGCTGGACGATCCCGATCCGTTCGTCCGCGTGCAACTGGCCGCCAGCCTTGGCGAGTCCATGGACGCCCGCGCCGCTGCCGGCCTGGCGCGGCTCGCCGCGGAACATCCGGGGGACCCGTACCTGCAGGCGGCCGTGGCCAGCTCCATCAGCGCCGGTAACGCCAGAACGCTCCTCGCGGCTGTGTTCACATCACAAGGTGATGCCCGGCGCGCGTCAGGGCTGCTGGGACCACTGCTGTCCGTCGCCGCGACTTCGCGCGATCAGGCAGCAGCACTGGCGGACGCTGTCAGTACGGTGACGCAATCAGGCCCCGATGGCCTTTCCGAGTGGCAGACGCGTGCGTTGACGGAACTCCTCGCGGCCGTCGCGCGCCGGGATGTGACACTCGCGGAAGTGCTGGGCAAGAGCGGTGCGCAGGAAATCCGTCGCGTTCTCGCCGACTTGCGGCGCATCGCAGCCGACGGAAACACTGCGGAGGATCGCCGGCTGAGTGCCATCGCCGCACTCGGCCGCGTCGGGGCGGAACAGTCCGCCGACCTGGAACTGCTCGGCGGACTCGTCAGTCCGCAACAATCGGTCGCGGTGCAACTGGCCGCGGTGGAGGGGCTCGCCCGCGTCAACCGGCTGGAGGGGCTGTCCCGTCTGCTCGACGGCTGGCCGTCGTGTACACCGCAGGTCCGCATGGCCATCTTTGATGCCGCGTCCGCGCGCGCCGCATGGTTGTTGAAAGTCCTCGACTCGCTGGAGCGCGGCACGATCGCCGCCGCGGAACTGGATGCGGCACGCGTTCAGCGGCTGGTTGAACACTCCGATGAGTCCGTCCGCACACGGGCCGGCCGGATCTTCGGGCGCTTTGCCCAGGGGGACCGCCAGGCCGTGCTGCAGCAGTATCAGCGGGCGGCTGACCTCGCCGGCGACAGCACTCACGGCGAAAAACTGTTCACGAAGACCTGCTCGGTCTGTCACCGGTTGCACGGCGTGGGACACGCCGTCGGACCCGACCTCGCGCCGCTCGCCAACAAGACGCCGGAGTACCTGCTGCTGGCAATGCTCGATCCCAGCCGGGCCGTCGACAGCCGCTACCTCAGCTACGCCGTCGTGACGAAGGACGGCCGGACGTTCACCGGGATGCTGGCCGAGGAATCCGGCGGCAGCATCACGCTCGCGATGCAGGAAGGGAAGCAGCAGTCGATCCTGCGCGGCGACATCGACGAGTTGCGCAGCACCGGCAAGTCGCTGATGCCCGAGGGGGTCGAAAAGGACCTCTCGGTGCAGGATGTGGCCGACGTCATCGCGTTCCTGCGCGCGGCGCCCGCCGTGCCGACGATCGCCGCCGCCGAACCGTCCAAACCGTTTGCCGGCAACGAGCCGCGGCTCGTCGAACCGGACGAAAGCGGTCGATTGCTGCTGCTCGCCACAAATGGCCGCATCTATGGCGGCGACATCGGGTTTGAGGAACCGTTCCGCAATGTCGGCTTCTGGCACGGAGACCAGGACCACGTCGACTGGACCGTGAAAACCGCGTCCGATGCGACGTATGAAGTGTGGCTGGTCTACGCCTGCGACGACGCGTCCGCTGGTAACCGGTTCGTACTGACCGGCGGCCTGGAACCGCTGCGGGGTGAAGTCGCCGGTACCGGGGGCTGGGACAAGTACCGCCGACAACAGATCGGTTCCATCCGGTTAAAGGCTGGCGAGAGCGGTCTCTCGATGTGGCCCGACGGGGCACTCATTCGTCCGGCATTGCTGGATCTGCACGGCCTGGAATTCGTTCCCGCCGGCAGGGAACCGAAGCTGCCGCCGCCAACCGCGGTGACGGCAGTCTTCGCGGCGGCCGATCCCAGACAGGTCGCGATGCAGATCCTGAACGAGGCCCTGCCGGCCGCGCAACGGGAGGCGCTGGTGGCGGCGCATCCCGACCTGGCGGCGGACCTGATTGCCGCGATGTCGGCGGACCTCCCCGCGGGGGCGGAGGAATACCGCCGCATCCCCTGGATCTGGCGCGTCGCCATCGCCGCCGGCAAGCGCAACGAGGCCGGCGAGGTCCGCGCGATCCTCGCGTTGTCGCTCCCCGGCCCGGAGCGGCCGCTGCGGGACTGGCAGGCGGTCGTCATCGGCGGCGGGATCATCAACGGCATCAGCCAGCAGAAAGTGTGGCCGCGCGAGCGAATCGCCGACGTGCTCAAGGAGCGCGCGGATCTGGTGGCCCGCTGGGACCGGCTGCTGGATCTGGCGTCGCGCATGGCCGACGACGAACACGTCCCGACCGGCACGCGATACGACGCATTGAGGATCGCCGGCTGCAATACGTGGGCGTTGGCAGGCGCACAACTGCGGAAATACCTGGCGGAGGGGACGCATGACGAACTGCAGATGGGGGCGGTGAGCGGACTGGTCGACGTGCAGTCACCGCAGGCGACAGAGGCGCTCCTTGGCGCACTCAGATACCTCAAGGGGACGAACCGGGAACTGGCACTCGATGGACTGCTGCGAGATGCAGATCGGGCGGGAACGCTGCTGGACGCCGTAGAACGGAGCGAGGTCACCGCAGAGGACCTGGGGCCGAGGCGCATCAAGGCCCTGCGTGAGCATCCCGATGAGGGAATTCGGCAGCGTCTGCTCGAATCCGCGGGCGAACGAAGATGAAACCCTGCCACGCTGACGCCGGGCGCTTACAGAACCATCAGCAGCGTACAGCGCGCTGACGTTCTACCTGTGGAACACGCACGGCGATGCGCGACTCCCGTTCACTTCATCCGCCGCCAGCGGCCGGCGAATGAATACGGCCACTTGAGACAGAACTGGATTTCGTCCGATCGGGGTGACCCGCATTTTCTTCCGTCCAGGCAGAGAAAGATATGTACGTGGCATGTCGCACACTCGATCACTTCCTCGGGCCAGTCCAGATGAATGGTCCAATAGTGGCGATTTCGGTCCTGACAAACGGGACATTTGGGCAGGAGCAAAGGTTGGAAATGGAGCCAGCGGTAAAGAGGAGACGACACCACCAAGCAGGCAATCAACACGTTCAGGACCATCAATAGCAGCCGGAAGCGCGGATCGCCAATTGGTAATAACGAGATCGTCAAGCAGCTGGCAATTGTGGCGATCACGGTAAACACGATCAGGTCGATCAAACCGTAACGCATACTTTGAACTCCGCGCTACGACGATGAACGCGGTCCAATTTCCGCGCGCATGTCGAGAAACTCCTGCAGCATGAGCTGCGCGGCCAGCTTGTCGAGGCGCACCTTCCGCTGCTTGCGGTTCAGCCCGGCCTCCCGCAACAGGTCCTCGGCGGCGGCGGTGGAGTAACTCTCATCCGCGTACGTGACCGGCAGACCGGTGACGTGCGCTGCCCACTCGCCGAACATCCGGGCTTCGCGGGCCTTGGCCCCTTCCTCGCCCTGGCTGCGGATCGGCAGACCGACCACCAGTCCCACCACCCGGTATTCCCGCACCTGCTCCCGCAGGAACGCGGCATCCGCGGCGTCGCTGCGCAGCGTGTAGTTCTCCAGCGGGCTGGCAATCGTCTGGTCCGGCGTCGACAGCGCTGTGCCGATCCGGTGCGTGCCGTAGTCGAGACCGAGCAGCCGCCCCTGACGCGGAACCGTTGCCGCCGTGAGTGGACCACGATCGGGCGACGGCGATTCCGGGCCGGAGTTATCAGAGGAACTGTTCATGCCCCTCGTCCTGCAGGCGCGAAACCAGTTCCTTGATGGCGTTCTCGTCGTCGGCGCGGGCGACCAGCGTCGCCTGTGGAGTATGCACGACAATGATGTCGTCGAGTCCCAGCGTCGCAATCAGGTGTTCATCCGTCGTGCGGATGACGCAGTTATGTGTATCGACGCCGCAATGCAGTCCGCTGACGGTGTTGCCCGCGGTGTCCCCTCCCAGCAGCCGGCGCAGCGCGTGCCAACTGCCGACGTCGTCCCATTCGTAGGGGGCTTCGAGCACGCAGATGCCCGCTTCGCGCTCCAGGACGGCATAGTCGATCGAGATCGATTTCATTGCGGGGAACTCGGCCGCCAGCGCGGCATCCCAGTCGGGAGTTCCAATCTGTCCGGCCAACTGCGTCAGGCGTGCGTGGATCTCCGGTTCATGGCGGGCAAGGGCCTCCAGGATCTGGCACGCCCGCCAGACGAAGATGCCGCAATTCCAGTAGAACCGGCCGCTGTCGAGATAGCGGCGGGCCGTGTCGCGATCCGGCTTCTCCCGAAAGGAGACGACCCGATAGACCTCGGTTGACCCGCTCAGCGGTTCCGCCCGCTCGATATAGCCGAAGCCAGTCGCCGGATACGAGGGGCGCACGCCGAACAGGACCAGCCGTGTCGGGGCGTTCCGCACCAACTGCTTCGCTTGCGCGACCGCCCGCTGGAACTGTTCGGCTGGCCGAATGACATGGTCTGCCGGCATCACCAGCATCACGGCATCCGGGTCGACGTGAAGCAGGTGAATCGCCGCCAGGCCAATGCACGGAGCGGTGTTCCGCCCGCACGGTTCCACCAGCACCTGCTGCGGAGGGACTTCCGGCAACTGTCGCCGCGTCGCTTCGGCCTGAACTGCGTTCGTGACGACCCACACTTGCTCCGGCGAGATCCACGGTGTGCAGCGGTCAAATGTGGCCTGGATCATCGTCCGCGGGCCGGCCAGTTTCAGGAACTGCTTCGGCGTTTCACGGCGGCTCTCCGGCCAGAACCGGGTCCCGCTGCCGCCCGCCATGATGACTGCATGCAACATCGATCGTCCTTTGCGCGGATGCCGTCGAGCGACGACGACCTCACTCAGCGGCTCCGAGAGTCTCAGCGGTGTCGATCAATGCCGCAGCATCCTCGGCGGCGCGGACCAGCGTCTTCAGCTCATCATGAGGTACGAATTGATCGTACAGGTCGTCCGGATCGTTGTCGATCAATTCACACAGAGCAGATTTGGCATACTCCAGGCCATTCTCCCGCGGTTCCGCGAACTGCAGCGTCACACCGAAGCGCCGATTCAGCAGTCGGTCCCACAACGACGGCGGCCGGTCCAGTTCCGCATGGGCGACCGGCCAGACCAGCCCGTGGGAGTCAAACAGGAAGAGCTGCTTGAAGTAGCCGTTCCTGACGGCCAGAAAATTGCAGCGGCTCAATTCGTCCAGCCCGGATATGACCCGAAACGAATCGCCCGGAGCAACGGCGATGGCGGGAAAGGCGATCCGCGAATTCATTCTTCTGCTTGCGTGAAAACCTGTCGTCGGCCGTGCAACACCCTGCTGGCTAGTCCGTCACCACGCACACGTCATCCCCCCGCACTTCGACCCGAAACGTGCGGACCGGCTCCGTCGCCGGCATGCGGGTCGGCCTGCCGGTCCGCAAATCGAAACGTGCGCCGTGCCGCGGGCAGGTGATCTGGCAGTCCGCAACCGGTCCGTCCGTCAACGGCTGCCCGTCATGCGTGCAGACGTCCTCAATACAGTAGAAGTCGTCGCCGACCCGCAGCAGCAGGGCGGGCGTCTCGTCGACAATGACCGACTTACGTGCGCCGGGCGGCATTTCGGTGACGGATGCGACTTTCACGAATTCAGGCATGACCGGTCCCAGGAGGCCTCCATCGGGGTGCGCAATCCAACGCGCGGAACGTCTCGCAATTCAGGATCGCTGCGCATTCAGAGTAACACGGCTGCCGGGAGTGTCTATCGC
>CAZWGW010000457.1:0-6135 GCA_964633565.1 uncultured Planctomycetaceae bacterium | reverse complement strand
CGTTTTCGCATCTCGGCCGACTGTCGGACCTGCGCCGACTGGAACTAAGACATGTGACGCTGGACGGAGCCGGCGCACAGGGCCTGGCTCGGAACTCGCGCCTGGCATTTCTCCGATTCATCGACGCCGCGCTCACTGCCGAGGTGTTCGAGGCACTGAGCGAATGCAAGGGGCTGCAGCAACTCAGTCTTGAGCAATGCGAGTTTCCGCGTCCCGCTGCCCTGCAGTTCGCCCGGCAGCGGACCGACGTCCGCATCTTCGTCGATCTCCGCGATTTCCGGGAACAGCTCGCCGCGCCCTGAGACCATCCCAGCGGCAGGGCGTCACGACTCGGTCGGCAGCCCCGCGTCCGTCCACCCGCGCCAGCCCCCGTCCATCGAAATGACGTTTGTATACCCCATTGTCTGCAAAGTGTCGGCGGCCAGCGCCGAACGGAAACCGCCGCCGCAATACAGCACGATTTCCGCCGCCGGGTCGGGAATCCGGGCTTCGATGTCCCGTTCGATCACTCCTTTCCCGATGTGGATCGCCCCCGGCAGATGTCCGCGGCCGTACTCGCTCTCTTCGCGGACGTCGACCAGATGAAACGGCCCGCCGGACTTGAGCCGGGCTGCGACGTCCGGCACGGTGCATTCGCGCACGCGCGTCCGCGCGTCGTTGACGATCGCCAGGAACCGGGGTGAGTGCTGTTTTGCCATGGCGTTCCGATGCGGTGAACCGGTCAGGCGGTCGGGAGCTTCCGCAGCATGCGTTTCGCCCGTCCTTTCCAGAACAGTTGTTTGCGTACGATGGCGCGTGGACTGCCGTCGAGGTCCATGATCAGCGCCTGCAGTTGCTCGCGCGCGCGGGCGACCTCCCCGCTGTCGGCATAGATGTTGGCCAGCAGGTAGACGCCTTCCGGATGCCGCCAGCGGCGCGTGTGCGCCTCCAGGTGGCTGCGGGCCGCCTCCGTCTCCTGCAGGGCGCACAACGTCTTGCCATACAGCAGCGACACGTCGCCGAATTTGTAGGCCGGATCGATCTCCATCACCCGCGCCAGCTTCTCCCGGACTTCCGGGAACTTCTGGTGCTGAAAGTCGACGCACGCGGCGCCCCACAGCGCCTGCAGGTTGCGCGGGTCCTTCTGAATCGCATTGGCATAGGCGGCTGCGGCGTCCGGCAACTGCCCGGTTTCGCGCAGCACGTCCCCCAGCTCGACGAACTGATGCGCGTTGCCGATCTGGGTGGCCGCAATCCGCAGCCGTTCAATCTCGCGGCCGCGGCTCCACCTCCGGACGCGCTGGGGCGCCCGCAGGTTGCGCGTCGGCAGCCAGCGGGCGAGAAAGTAAATGAACGGGCCGACCGGCGCCAGCAGGATGATGATCCACAGCCAGACGTCGCGCTCCGGGTCGTTGCGGGCACAATAGATGGCCATCCACACCAGAAACGGCAGGTAGAGCCAGCCGCCGCAACTGAACAACATGCTCAGCCAGACGAAGGGCGAGTACGGGTTGGGCAGATACAGATCGGGGTGGACCGACGGGTCGTATTGGCCCTGGTCAAGCGGCGCGGCGGGGTCGATCTGTGCCAGAAACAACATGGTCGGCCGAATCAGGCGGCGGGAACAGGTTGTGGCCTATTCTGACAGACTGCCCGGCGGATTGCACGCGGCGCAGCCCGGCCGCTCCCGCGGCGCGCGCTGTGTCAAGACCATTCCGGGCGAAGCGCCGTTCGAATCGGCGCACGCTCGAACACGGATTGACCCGGCCGGCCCGCATCAGTAGATTCCCGCTCCCTTCCCTCACTTTTCCCGCTGTCATACCGACCCGCCAGTCCGCTTCCCTGACCCGGAGGCGTGGTTCCCCGTGTTGCCGATGCCTGCGCGGAGGCAGTCCCGTTTCCCGCACGAGCGGCAGATCGCCGTTGTGCAACCTGATGGTGCTCCATGACGGATCTCCCCTCCCTCCCCTGCTCTGGCCGCCGCCGCACTGCGCGGCGGCATGCGCTCCTCTGCCGCGATAATCGCGTCTGGGTCGTGGTCGCGTGGGCGACGTTGGCGCTGACAGCGCGCGCCGGGCGCGCCCAGGAAACCCCGACGACCGCGGCGCCGAACGCGGTCGGCGCCCGCAACGAGCAGTTTGTCGTGCCCGACGACCTGGACTACAACGTCCCGACGCCCGACGGCTTTCAACTCCAGGGGCGCGCCGGCCTGTGGGGCTTCCGCACCTTCGGCCGCGACGACTCCATCGGCACGATCGAACTGTTCCCGTCGATCCTCGACGACAACCTGATGCTCTTCGGCGACGCGCGACTGTTCTCCACCTTTCAGGGGCAGTTCGGCGGCAACGTCGGCGTCGGCGGGCGGTTCCGCATGTCGCGCGTCGGCCGGATCTTCGGCGGCAGCTTCTGGTACGACGCCGACGACTCCCTCGAGACGCTGTTCCAGCAACTCGGACTGAGCCTCGAAACGTACGGCGACGTCATCGACGCCCGCACCAACCTCTATTTCCCGATCGGGACGAGTTCGGACCTGATCACCAACCACCTGCGCAATCCCCACTTTGTCGGCAACTCACTGCTCTACGACCGGGTGTCGACGTTCGGCAAGGCGTTGCCCGGCGTGGACTATGAAATCGGCGTGCTGCTCCCCGGCGCGCAGGTCCGCCAGCACGCACTGCGGTGGTTTGCCGGGGGTTACCATTTCTGGGGGGACGATGTCGACGTCGTCCACGGATTCAAGACACGCCTGGAGGGGACGGTCGTCCCGTCGCTCGACACGCAGCTCGAATTCACGACCGACCGCCTGTACGGCACGAACCTGATGGCGGCCGTCACCTGGACTTACTTTGCCGGCTTCAAGCGGAAGGAGACCACGGCCGGCCTGCGCTACGACCGCATGAGCGAGTTCGTCCGCCGCAACTACAACGTCATTGTCGCGGAGACCAAACAGATCACTCCGGACGTGATGGCGCTCAATGCCCAGACGGGCCAGCCGCTGGTCGTGCAGCACGTCGGCCCCGGTGGCAACAGCAGCGGCACGCCGGAGGACCCGTGGGGCACGATTGCCGACGCCCAGGCGGCCGGCGGCGACATCATCATCGTCCACTCCGGCACGGTGTTCACATCCGGGATCGTGCTGCAGTCCGGCCAGCAGTTGTTCGGCATGGGGCACAACCTGCAGCACTTCGTCAACGTCCAGGGCTACGGCGCGGTCGCGCTGCCGACGGAATCCGGCGCGCGCCCGGTCTTTCAGGACGTCGTGGGAGACGCCGTCACGCTCGCGTCGAACACGATCTTCGCAGGTTTCGTCATTGACGACCCCTCCGGCCGCGGCGTCGTCGGCGACGGCGTGAGCAACATCAGTCTCGGGAATGTCGACGTCCACGACGCGGGCGGCGACGCGTTGTTCCTGCACAATCCCGGCGGCACCGCCACGCTGCGGGAAATCAACCTGACGGACGCCGCCGGCGCCGGCCTGCACATCGACGGCGGCAATGCGCTCGTGAGGTTTGAGGGAGACATCACGGCCCACGACGGCCGCTCGCTGCTGCTGCAGAACACGACCGACGGACTGATCGACCTGACCGGCGCGACGATCCTCGACGACGGCGGAGCGGGAGTGCTGATTGCCGATGTGGACGGCGACGTCTCCCTGCGTGATGTGACCGTCAGGAACTCCAGCGGCGTCGGAATCGACGTCACGGGCGGCGACGGGCTCGTCACGTTTTTCGGCTCAACGACCGTCGACAACGCCGGCGGCACCGGTTTCCGCGTCGCTGACCGCGAGGGGGACACGCTGGTGGACCGGGCCGACGTGCAGGGGGCCGGCGGGCAGACCGGCGTTGAGGTGGTCAACAACGAGGGGGACACCCAGTTCACCTCGCTCGACGTCGAGTCACAGAACGGCACGGCACTGTCCGTGCTCGACAGCCACCGCCTCATCGTTCTTAACGGCAGCATCACCGCCCAGGGGGGAACCGCGGTCGACATCGAAGGTTCGACGATGGGGGTGGCGTTGCACGACGTCTCCAGCGACGGCGCGGCGGTGGGCCTGCGGATCGTCGACTCCGACGGGATCTTCGCAATTCTCGGCGGCACGGATTACGCCAGCGGCGGCACCATCGAAAATACAGGCACCGCCGTGCTGCTGGACGACGCGGGGACCGTGTCGCTCAAGCTGCTGGATCTTGACGCAAACGGCACGGGCATTTCCGCCACCGACGTCGACCACCTGGCGCTCAACGGGCTCCGCGTGACGGACACGACAGGCGTCGGACTCGACGGACGGAACGTCAAGACGCTGATTGCCTACAACAGCCTCTTCAGCGACGGCGGCGGCACGCCGGTCCGGTGGCGCGCCGACGTCGTGGGCGAGTATATCGTCTCGATCTCGCAGAGCACGGTCGACACGGAGACCGGCGACGGGATCGTCATTGAGACCGCGGCCGGTGCCAAGGACTCCTCGCTCAACCTCACGCTGCAGACTGTGCTGGTTTCGTCGTCGGCCCTCGGCAGCAGCGGCCTCAAGCTCGCCTGGGACGGGGGCATCCTCGCCAACATCATCGCCAGTCAATTCGACGTGTCCGGTGACGACGGCATCGGCATCGAGATCGATGCGCTCTCCAGCAGCAAGCTCAGTCAGTTCGCCATCGGGAACAATCGCCTCGACGTGACGGGAGATCACAGCGCCGGCATTCGCCTCGTGACCAGCGGCGCTTCCAACCTCACGCTGGGGGGGAACCAGATCACGCTGGGCGGCTCCGGCAGCGCCGGCATGGAATTCGGCCTCGCCGCATCGGCTGACCTCGCGCTCCTCCAGAACACCGTCACGGACAACGGCGGCGGCGGGACCGGATTCCAGTTCGATTCCGTCGCCGGTCCGGCGACGATTGAAATCGGCGGCAACCTGATCGACCTCAAGGGCGCCCCGGCATTCATCGACCAGGGGATCTTCTTCCAGGCAATCACCGGCACGGTCACCCTGAAGGGGACCGACAACAACGAGGTCAGGAACGCCACCACGCCGTTCTTCGCCCCGGCCGGCGGGACGGCGGGCAAGATCAAGGTCAACGGCAGCATGGTGCCGTGATGCCCCGCGCGGTGTTGACAGGTGGAAGTTCTGCGGCGAATACTGGACACATCGCCGCCGACGCGCGCGACCGAGTCTTCGATGTCCGACCTGACCGCTTACGCAACACAGATGGCCCGCCAGGCGCGGGACGCCTCCCGCCGCCTGGCTGTCGTACCGGCCGCGCGGAAGGACAACTGGCTGCGCCGTTCCGCGGACCGGCTCCGCGCCGCCGCCGATGACCTCCTCGTCGCCAACGCGCGCGACCTGACGCTGGCGGCCGAGTATGGCCTGACCTCCGCACAGATCGACCGGCTGACGCTCAATCCCGCGCGGATTGAATCCGTAGCGCAGGCGCTGGAAGAGGTGGCGGCGCTCCCCGATCCGGTCGGCGAAGTCATCGACCGCGCGACCCGCCCCAACGGTCTGCTGGTTTCCCGCGTGCGCGTGCCGCTCGGCGTCGTGTTTTTTATCTATGAGTCGCGACCCAACGTCACGGCCGACGCGGCAGCACTCTGCGTCAAGAGCGGCAACGCTGTCATCCTCCGCGGGGGCAAGGAGGCGCTGCACACGAACCTCGCCCTGCACGGACTGTTGTCCGAGACGCTCCGGGAGACGGACCTTCCCGAGAGTGCCGTCCAGATCGTCGACACGACCGACCGGGCGGCCGTGGGCTGCTTTCTCAAACTGCGAGACCTGATCGACCTCACGATCCCGCGGGGGGGCAAGTCGCTGATCGAACTGGTCGCCGCCGAAGCGACGATGCCCGTCATGAAGCACTTCGACGGCGTGTGCCACGTCTACGTCGACCGTTCGGCCGATCTCGACATGGCGCAGCGCATTCTGATGAACAGCAAATGCCAGCGGCCGGGAGTGTGCAATGCCGCCGAATCGCTGCTCGTCCATCGCGAGATTGCCGACCGGTTCCTGCCGGCGATCGGTCCGGCGCTCGGCGCTGCCCATGTGGAAGTTCGGGGCGATGCCGGCATCCGCGAATACCTTCCGGACGCGAAGCCGGCCAGTGAGCAGGACTACCGGACCGAATACCTCGACCTGATCCTCTCGGCGCGGGTTGTTGACAACATCGA
>CAZWGW010000456.1:0-6137 GCA_964633565.1 uncultured Planctomycetaceae bacterium | reverse complement strand
GAGCGGTTTATCGAAGACGAGCCGATCAAGGCCCGGCGGCTCACGCTCACAGAACGCCTGGGCCGCTGGAGTCGGCGGAATCGCGGGCTGGCGGCTTCCCTGGCCGTCATTTCTGCGCTGGTGCTGTTCATTTCCGTTGGTTCGACCCTTGCCGCAGGTCACTTCCGCAGTGTCGCCCGCGAGAACGCCGCTCTGGCCGAAGAGAAAGAAAAACAGAGACGCGATGCCGAGACCGCCCGCACAATCGCGGTCGCCGCGAAATCGCAAATCGAACGGCAGGCCGCCGAAATCGATCGGGAGCGCGACCGGGCGGAGGGGAGCCTTTACGCCGTGCGGATCGCGCTGGCTGAGAATCACCTGAACTCGGCCGATGGCACCAATGCACAACGGAGCCTGGCGGCGGCAATCCCTGCATCCGGAGGCGCCGACCGGCGCGGCTGGGAATGGCACTACCTCAACCACTGGAGCGACAGCGCGGAGCGGACCTTTGGGGGACATAGCACTCACTTTGCGTCTGCCGTCGCGTTCAGCCCGGACGGCCGGTTGCTGGCTTCAGCGGGTGGCGGCAACCCGTATTACGAGAATCCCGGCGCGAAAATTCTCCCCGGTGAAGTGCTGATCCGCGACTTCGCCACGGGTCGCGTGCTGCACACACTCACAGGGCACGCAAATATCGTGACGGGCGTGGCGTTCAGCCCGGATGGCCGTCTGCTGGCATCCGGCGGACACGACGGGCTGATTCTCCTCTGGAATGTGGAAACCGGCCGGCGGATCCTGCGGTTGGATCGACCCCGTCATGACCCGGTGGTTACGAATCACCTTGACCGAGTGCAGTTCGCCCCCGATGGCAAGCACATCTGCGCCGAATGGCGCAAAGGCCGCCTCCAGATCGACGCGGCAACCAAGGCGGTGCAGGCCGTCTATACGGTCGCCGGCGGGGAACTGAGGCACTCGTTCAGCGCGACAAGCGCGGTTTTCAATGCTGACGGCTCACAAGTCTACTTTGTGCACCCGGAAACCAGTCAGGCCATTCAATGTCTCGACCTGGACAGTCTGGCCGTGCATGAATTCGTCGAAACCCATGGCATCGACTGGGATAACTGCCGATTGACGTCCACAACCAGCGGTCGCTATCTGGGCGCGGTGAACAACTTTTTCGGAAACAGACCCGGCCCTGCCGAGTTGTTCCTCTGGGATCAGCATACGGGAGAACTGCTGCACCGCCTGCCGAATGATGCCCGCGCCGCGTCGATGACGTTCAGTGCGGACGAAAAATACGTGGCGGTCTCCGGCGGGTCACCCGTGGTGCGCGTGTTCGAAGTCGCCTCAGCCCAGTTGACGGCGACATTGATGGGACACGAATCCGCAGTAACGGCCACAGCCTTCTCACCCGACGCGAAGTGGCTGGCGGCTGCGGGTGCCGATGGCACGGTCCGCATCTTCGCGTCGGGCCAGGACTCGCGCGGCCAGAAAATCTTCACCGAACGAGATCAGATGCCGGCCCTCGCGTTTGCGGACGACGGCGCCGCCATCCGGGTGGCTGCCTGGAGTTATCAGCAGGACATTTCAACGTGGGATGCAGAGACGGGCAGGCGCTTGGTACGGGTCGCTGCGAACGTCAACAAGCAACCGGTATGGCCGCGGAGTGACTATGCGTTCAGCCCCGACGCTCGACGCCTGGCCGCTTGCCGCGCAGGCGACGGCACGTCCGTGGCGATCTGGGATGCGGTGACCGGCAAGGGATTGCTCTCGCTCGACGATCATCCGGAACCGGTCAGCGCGGTGGCCTTCAGCAGGGACGGGCGTCGACTGGCAACGGCATGCCCCGGCGACACTGGTTCCGATGTCCGGATCTGGGACGCGGCGACGGGCGAACTCGTTCTCGTACAGCCAGTCGGGACAGTCATGGTGCACGCGTTTGCCTTCAGCCCCGATGGCAAGTCTCTCGCCACCGGGGGACTTCCAGCAGGTCCTGCTCCGGGCGTTTCGATCTGGGACCTGGAAGCGGGTGAAGCAAAGTTTCAATTCAGCGGACCGGCAGGGGTCTACGGGGTCGCGTTTTCGCCCGATGGTCGCCGACTGGCGGCTGCAGATTACGCAATGGCGCAGGTCCACGTGTGGGACGCCGAGCGAGGCATGCCAATTGGCGAGATTCCCGGCATTCATGCCGCGTCTGACGTCGCCTGGAGCCCGGACGGCACGCGGCTGGCGGCGATCGGGTACGACGCCAACGTGCACCTCTGTCACGGCGAGACGCTCGAAGAACTGATCGTGCTGCGGACGCTGGGTCCGCCGACCGGCACGCTCGGTTTCACGCCGCGCGTGGCCTTCAGCCCGGACGGCTCGAAGATCGCGGGGAATTCCCCGCAGCAGATCGTCACCGTGTGGGATGCGGGCGACAGTTTTGCAAACCGTGACTTGGAAAAGCTGGTCACGCGCGCCGTCGGGCACGTGAGAGACGACGAGTACGAGCAGGCGGCCAAGGCAGTGCGCGAGGCGCTCTCGATGCGAATCGCCAATGATGAAGCGCGGCAACTGCAGATGCTCGCGTCTCTGCTGCTCGCAGTCTGTCAACTGGCCGAAAACGGCTCGGTACCGGAAGCGGAGGTTGAAGCCCGTTTCAGCGCACTGATGCAGGGTTTGGTGGACGGAAGCGATCCGGCGCATACGACGGCGCGGTTTCTGGCCGACTTCTGGACCAGCCGCAAAATGTGGCGGGAGGCGGCCAGCGCACACGAAATGATCGCCGAGTCGGCGGGAGATGAGTCCTTTTCGTGGCTGCAGGCGGCGCCGGTCATCGCATTGACCGGTGACACAGATGTTTATCGCCGGCATTGCCGCGCCATGCTGGCGCAGTTCCGCGAGTCCGATTCGATCAACGCGATTGAGCAGATGATCAAAGTCTGCCAGTTGCGTCCGGATGTCGTGGCGCCGCAGGACTTGCCAATTGAGCGATTGAAGGAACATCTGGAATCCGATGAGCCCGATTCCCAGTGGAGGCCCTTTGGGTACGCCACACTGGCTCTGGCTGCCTGGCGGTCGGGGGACGCTGACGCGGCGCTGAACTGGTCGAAACGCTCCCTGGAGGCTTATCCCGCAGAGCCGCAAGACTGGGTGCCGCCGGTGCGCCCGCTCGGTCTCGTGCTGCAGGCGCTGGCCCAACACGAACAGGGAGCAACGGATGCAGCGCGCGTGTCGCTGGCGCAGGCGACGACCCTGATTGACGCCGCGATGAACGAGTTCAAACCGGACTCGCTGCCGACCGGCTGGCACGACTGGCTGATTGCCGACGTCCTGCGGCAGGAGGCGAATCGGCTGATTGAGGGCGGGACGAATTAGTCCACGGAAGTCCGTCCTCGAATCCGTTGGTTGCAACGCAGTTCACAACGAGAATTCCATGCGTCAATTTCCGTCTGCACGCATCGTTGCCGGCCTGCTGCTGCTGGCGGCAGGGCAGGAACCGCTCGTCGCTCACGATAAAACGACAATTCCTGCTGTCGACAAATGTCTGGCCGCGCGCGTATTCGGGCAGTCGCCGCAGGGGCCCATCGACCTCGTGGCGGCGCGGATTGCCGCCGGTGAATGGGCCGCACCGGCCGAAGGGGACATGCTGCCGTTGCCGAATGGTCAGTCGCTCCCCTGGACAACGATCACCGCCGCAGACGGCAAGTTCGAACATGAACTGCTGCAGGGCGGGTATGCGTCGTTCCCGATCGAGTCGCCGGTGGAACAGGTCATGGTGTTGCAGATTCACGGCCGGCACCTGGCGGTCTATGTCAACGGCCGGCCGCGCGTCGGCAACGTGTATGACCACGGGCACGTAAAGCTGCCGGTGCTGCTGAGAGAAGGGACGAACGAACTGCTGGTGCAAGGCATGGCCGGCAGCCTCGGCGTGTCGCTGGAACGGCCTGGAAGCGATGCTGTCCTCAATACGGCCGATACGACGCTGCCCGACCTGCTCGTGGGAAAGCCGACCGATGCACTGGCCGCCGTGACCGTCATCAATGCGACTAACGCGCCGCTCGCGGGCCTGCAGATGCAGGCGTCCGGCGACGGGTTGGAAACGACGGTCAGTGACCTGCCGGTGATTGCGCCGCTGACCGTCCGCAAGGTGCCGTTCCGTATCGCCGGGCCTGCGCCGGCCGAGGGCGGGCAAGTGGCGGTCACGCTGCGGGTCATCCGGAACAACGGCGATGCGCAGGACGTTCTGAACGAGGCGAACATCCAACTCGATATCCGGCAGGCGGGCGAGCCGTACCGCCAGACGTTTCTGAGCGGAATCGACAACAGCGTGCAGTATTACGCCGTGACGCCCGCGGATCCGGTCGGCGACTCCGCGGAACGGCCGGCGCTGTTTCTCACGCTGCACGGAGCGAGTGTCGAAGCGATCGGTCAGGCGCGGGCGTATTCCTCCAAATCCTGGGGGCACATCGTCGCCCCGACCAATCGCAGCATCTGGGGGTTCGACTGGGAGGACTGGGGCCGGCTCGATGCGCTGGAAGTGCTGGCCGATGCGCAGCAGCGACTGGGGACCGATCCCCGCCGCACGTACCTCACCGGGCACTCGATGGGGGGCCACGGGACATGGCAGATCGGAGCGACGTATCCCGACCGATTTGCGGCCATCGGTCCCAGCGCGGGTTGGATCAGTTTCTCCACCTATGCTGGCAATCGCGACCAGCAGGGCAGCAATGATCCCGTGAGTGAATTGTTCCAGCGGGCCACGTCTCCCAGCGACACGCTGTCGCTGATCCACAATCACCTGCAGCAGGGGGTCTACATCCTGCATGGAGCCGACGACGACAACGTTCCGGTGGACCAGGCGCGGCGGATGCGGCAGGAACTGGCAACATTTCATCAGGATGTGTCGTTCCACGAAGAACCGGGGAAAGGCCACTGGTGGAATCTGTCCGACGAACCGGGCGCGGACTGTGTCGACTGGGCGCCGATGTTCGACATGTTCGCCCGGCACGTGATTCCCACGCCCGACGGCGTTAGGGACATCAACTTTACCGCGGCCAGCCCGGGCATCTCGGCGAGGTGCCAGTGGTGCGAAATCCTGGCGCAGCAGCGTCAACTTCAACTGGCAAATGTTGAGGTGCGATTCGATCCCGGACTGACGAAGTTTTCCGGAAAGACGATCAACGTTGCGCGGCTGGCGTTCGACGCCGGTTTGCTCGCGGCGAGCGAGCAATTCACGATCGAACTCGACGGTCAGACGCTCGGTGAAGTCAAACCGCCCGATCGACGTCACATCTATCTTGAGCGCGTGGAGGATGAGTGGCGGACGATGCCGTCCCCACCCCCCGGCGAGAAGGGGCCGCACCGTTACGGCACATTCAAGGACGCCTTCCGCAACCGGATGCAGTTCGTCTATGGAACGCAAGGCGACGACGCGGAGAAC
The DNA here is from genome assembly GCA_964633565.1 of uncultured Planctomycetaceae bacterium. Lineage (GTDB taxonomy): Bacteria > Planctomycetota > Planctomycetia > Planctomycetales > Planctomycetaceae > CAZWGW01. Next base: position 733 of record CAZWGW010000456.1, on the reverse strand, counting down.
GGGGCCACGTACGACAAGGCGCGGCTGGATGCCGAAGCCTTCTGGTATCAGGGGAACGGCTCCGTGGAATTGATTGCCGATCAGTCACTCGATCCGGCTGCGGACCCGGACCGGAACGTGATTCTTTATGGAAATGCCGACACGAATTCGGCGTGGGACGCACTGCTGACAGACTGTCCCGTTCATGTTGCGCGCGGTGCGTTGAACGTGGGCGAGCGCACTGAGCAGGGGGATGACCTGGTCTGCCTGCTGATCCGTCCGCGGCCGGGGAGTGAGGTGGCGTCGGTCGGCGCCGTGGCGGCCAGCGGGGTCACCGGCATGCGGATGTCTGCGCAGATTGTCTACCTCCGTTCAAGGGCCGCGTATCCCGACTGGACGGTCTTCCGTGCGGCCGGCCTGCCGGGGCATCCCGCGGTCATCGGGACGGGATACTTCGGGCTCGACTGGGGCCTGACGACAGGTGAGACCGGCTGGCGCTAACGGCGCACACCGGGCATCGCCAGCGAACTCGCAGCATGCCACCGACCGCGATCCGCCATCACAACGCGCCCCATCCCTGATAGAATTGACCATCGCAGACTCAACCAACCTGCGGCTCGTAACGGAACGTTCATGACCAACCGTCCCACACCCGAAGATCTCGAATCGCAGGACCGCGATAGGACCAGCCAGGATGACCAGAGCCTCCGTCAAAACCGTTTGAGAATAGTGAACAGGCAGGCGAGTTGAACCC
>CAZWGW010000455.1:0-6147 GCA_964633565.1 uncultured Planctomycetaceae bacterium | reverse complement strand
GGGGCTCCGGTGACTTGACGGGGTTGTTCCTGGTCGGGCTTATCACTTTCGCAGAGTATGAGGGGAGTTTTGAACTCCGCTTCATTGAAGCGGCCTGGCGGCTGAGGGAAGGGGACCGCGCCGGCTATGAGGGGGTCTGCCGCCGGGCAGCCGAGGAGTGCGACCGTAGTAAAGCCCGCCAGTCATACCTTGTGGCGCGCATGGCAGCCCTCTCGCCCGAGTCTCCCATCCCCACGCCGGAAATCGTGGAAGCGGCACGCAGCGCTGTGTCGACCACTCCTCAGAACGTTCATCAACACACGCTCGCGCTGGCTCTATTACGGGACGGTCAGTACGTCGCCGCTCTCGAACCGGCTCAAGCCGCGACGGAGCAGAATTACCCTCCCGTGCTGAACTGGATGGTCCAGGCGCTGGCACACCATCACCTGGGACATCGCGACGTGGCGCGGCGCCTGGCGGAATGCACACGGGTCTGGCCCGTACAGGCCATGGAGTTCGGGGGATTTCATGCTCACGATCGGCTGGCCATCGAGTTCCTGCAGCGTGAAGTCGAACGCCTGATCATCAGCGCGGTCGACGATCCGCTAGCCGCGGCTGTCCCTACGGCGGCCGCGCCATAGCTGGACGGACGGCGAACAGCGCGTGCGTCGTCTCAAGGCCCGGTTCGCGCGTCTCACCTTCCGATGTCGACCACGCATTCTTCTCGGAATTTCTGGCGGGGTGCGGGCTCCGCAGACGCACTGATCTCCAACAGTCTGGAGTTTCGGACCCATAACGGTTACGCGACTCCCGAAACGTCGGGTTATCTGTCGCAAGGAACACCATCATGCGCTCCCACCAGATTTTCGCTCGCTGCTGGATCATCGCCCTCGTCGTCGCACTTGCCGCAGCACAACTCGTCGATGCCGCCAAGCCGTCGCCGCCACCGCCCCCGGCCGCCGCAGGCGTCGTCTACTTCAAATACCAGGGGGAAGTCTGGCGGATGCAGGCCGACGGGACCGGCAAAGCGGTCGCCGTGCCGTACGCCGCCCTGGCCGACATCGACACGGGCCAGGGGGACCCGTGGCCCGTCCCGTCAAACCTCCTGTACGGCGGGCAGCCGCTGTGGCTGACAGTCGAGCGGGTCGGCGACGGCCAGGTCTACCCTGGCACGACGGCCGCGCGACAGGAGCTGTACGTCTTCCAGCCGGGAAGCGGTGGCAATGCGCGCGACGTCGTGCAGTTAACGGACCTGTTCTCTCTCGGCATCCTGCCGATCAGCAACGAGACCTATCGCGTAAGCACCTGCTGGTCCAATGACAACCTCGACACGTTTGTTTCGTTCATTGGACGCGACTTCGCTGACGGAGGGCGTTACATCTTCTCGGCGCCGTTCACGATTGGAACCCAGGGGCCGGCAGTCAACCTTTCCGCGTTGCGCGCGACGGCGATCCCGGTCCCCGACAACACACTCTATTACCACTGGTCACCGGATGGCTCGACGATCGTCTATCAGTACACCGACGAGTCGACGAACGGGGACGGGAGTACAACCTACACCGCACAACTCTGGACGCACACCATTGGCGACGCGGCGCCCGTCCTGATCTGGTCCAACGACCGCAGCTCGTGGGCCGAACTACTCCCGCAGTGGTCCCCGGACCTGGATGCAGCGACTCCGGGCGCACAGTGCAAAATCGCCTTCTGCCGGTTCCGATCGCTCATGGAGCGGGACATTCTCACGATTGATCCGGTCTCGGGCGCCACACCGAAGACCGTGCTCGCCGGCCGCTACCGGGGCTATTCCAGTCCATTCTGGGCGCCGCTCGACGGCTCGCAACTCGTGCTCCGCGACTGGGACGGCCGGAAGGGAACGGACACGTCGAAGTGGCCGTACAACCTGGTGCGTATCCCGAGCACGGGAGGCTCAACGGTGACGTTGACCGGCGACCTCATGCCGCTCTCCGACAAGCAGATCATCGCCTGGCGCGTGGCGGTGGAGGTGCCTTGACGCAACCTGGTTTCGATTCGCCTTCTGATGAAAGCATTGTCATGACCTCCTTTCGATTCCTTGCCGCATGCGGCCTCCTGGGGCTGCTGTCGTTCGCACGCCCGGCCGAGTGCGGGATGATCACCGTCTATGCGACGTCGGACCGCGATGGGACCGATTTCCCGCGCGGCGGCGCCTTTGAAGTTCTCGGCGATGAAACCGAATCGGGGCTTTCGGTCACAAACCAGCTCTATGTCAGTCCCATTGCGGAGCGCCGCGCAGCGTTGGAGTTCAGTCTGGCGGCGCTCCCCTCGAATGCGACAGTCTCCTCGGCAACGCTTGCCCTGCCGATCACGCTCTTGGCGGGATCGTCTCCGCCACAAATCCGCGTCTACGGATACATGGGAGACGGCGCCGTCGCGCTCGCCGACATGACCCACACCTCCACGCTGCTGGCCGGGCCGATCTCGACCTCCGGTTTGGGGACACGCCTTGTCGACGTCACCCCGTTTCTTCAGGACCTGATCGGCAACAATGCCGGATTCGCCGGGTTCCTGTTGACGGCGGACTTGGACTTGGCGACGACGCTGAACGCGGTGGAGTTCGGCAGCAGCAATCAGCCGAACGCGTTGTATCGCAACCGGCTCAACATCGAGTTCGAAACATTGTCGTCGAGCGATGTGCCCGAACCGGCGAGCATGACCCTCTTGGGGAGCGGCCTGATCAGCCTCGCCGGTTTCTGCCGGTGGCGGCGTTGGAAGCCAATAATCTCCTGAGGAAGCCGCCATGCCCAGGCTCATCGTCACCGCTGGCACGCGGCTGGTCCGCGGCGGCCGAATCGCGGCAGTGCCGCTGATCGGCGCCCCGGCACTTGCCGTCAACGCGCGACTGTCAGCGCCCGTCACAAGTAGACGCTGCACGACGGATGGTTGTTCCGAAGCTTCCACCGTGTTGATCCGTCGGCCAATTTCGTCGCATGCCGCCGCCGTGGGGACAATGACAATTCATTCCTGCCAATTGGAGTTCAACCCGATGCGTTCACTCGCCTCATCTTCTGGCGTCCGGTTATCCGTCGTCGTCGTATGTTGTGTCGGATTGTTCCTGGCAGCGGCAGCCAATGCCCGCGCAGGGATCATTACTGGCGTGGAAGTTCAAGCGGCCGGTGATTCCCTCTCGCATGGCGTCCCTGCATCGGATTACTGGACTGAAAATGGTCCGGCGGCGGCATCAGCCACCGAATGGTCCACGTCGGCTTCCGGTGCCGCGTCCGGCCCGCCGGGGGAACTCCATCTGACCGCCTCCGCTCGCGGCTATGCAGGATTTGCGGCCGCGGCGGCGGTGTGGAACGACGTCATCCGCATCAGCGGTGCCGCACCCGAAGCACTTTTGCTGCACGCGTTCGTGGATGGCACGATCTCCGTATCAGGAGGGACTGCCGCGTCGGCTTACATGGATGTGATGGGGTTTGGGAACGTCTGGTTCACGCCCGAGATTACGCCCGGTCAATTCCATCCGTCTGCTGACTCGTTCACCATGCGCGGTGATCTCACGAACCTCAACGGCGCAAAAGGGAGCAACGACGACGTGGTATTCAACGCATCGGGCTGGTTATCCCGGATCGAAATCCTGGACACAGGAGGGGGGACACATGGTTATGCGGAGAGCTATTCGTTCCTGGTCCCGTATGACCCCGGCCTGGGAGGATACCGGTTTGCCCTGCTGGCGCACGCGCGGGCGGATGTACACGACGGGACCGCCTCCGCCGACTTCGGCCACACGGTCCGGCTAGTCAACGTCACGCGCGAAAGCGGCGACGCGCTCACGGGGCCGATCATGTTCGATTCCGGTTTCAGTCTGAACAATACGGCTCCTGTCCCGGAACCGGCCAGCGGGCTGCTGATGCTGCTCGGATCGGGCGGGCTGGCGTGGTTCCGCTTCGCCGGGACGCGCCGCAGCCGCCGACCATTCCCTGCGTGACGAATTCGCACCCCGGGCGAATTATAAAGATCGCCCCGATCCTTGAGTCAGTGCTATTTCGTTTTCAGGGTGACATTCGCCGCTTCTTCCTGTGGACTGGTCGCCGACGGTGGGCACGTCGGTCATATCTACACGACGAGCGTCGATTCAAATCGGTATGTGCTTCGGTGTTCACGTCCGAAGCACGGAAGGCCGGTCGGCCGAATCAGCGTCGGCCGATTTCACCGAAGCGTCGAACGGCGTGGGATTCGCGGCCGGTATTGTCACTCGCACGACGAGCCCTCAGGCAATCGCTTACGAGAACGACAGAACTACCCGTTGCGCCATCATTCTGACGACGCAACACGCAGCGAACTTTGAGCAGCCGGCGATTCAGCCGGTACTTCTACTTCCGTTCGCTTCTGCAGATGCTGCCGGCCGCCTGAGTGCCTGAATTCGACTACTGTGCCCTTCGGACGTCGCGAAAAACCTGGCAATCTGTCGATTTCCTGTCCTCGGTCGGGCGCGAACCGCTCTTAGGGTAGTATGGGCACGAATATGTGCGAACAGGACGCGGAAATCGTTGCCCTGCTCCAGCGCGCCGCACACGGCGATCAGCAGGCCCTCACCGAGCTGTTTGACCGATATCGGTCACGGCTGAAGAAGATGGTCCGTCTACGGCTGAACCGGAGACTGCAGGGGCGGGTCGACGACTCGGATATCCTCCAGGATGCGTATCTCGAAGCCGCACGGCGACTTCCGGACTACCTCGCCGATCCGCAGGCGCCGTTCTTTCTGTGGCTGCGGCGGATTGCCGGAGACAAACTGCTGGAGGTCCACCGCAATCACCTGGGGACGCAGAAGCGAGATGCGGAGCTTGAGGTCACGTTGCACCGTGGCCCGTTGCCGGCAGCGGATTCGGTGTCGCTCGCCGCACACCTGTTGGGCCGGTTGACGTCCCCGTCGCAGGCGGCGGTCAAGGCGGAGATGCGGCTCCAGCTTCAGGAGGCGCTCAACAGCCTCGACCCGCTCGACCGCGAAATCCTCGCGCTGCGACACTTCGAACAGTTGACCAATGCGGAAGCCGCCGCGGAGTTGGACCTGGAGACATCGGCCGCCAGCAAGCGCTACATCCGCGCGCTGGCGAGGTTGCAGCAAGTTCTCCGGCAGTTTGATCCCACCAACCTCAATTGACCCGATTCCCAATCGCAGGCACCGCCCATGACGGACGATCAGGACCTGGACCTGGTGGAGCAATTGGCCGACGAGTTCGCCAATCGCCTGCGAGCGGGCGAGCGGCCAGCTATCAAGGAATATACCGACCGACACCCGGAACTGGCGGAGATCATCCGCAACACGTTCGAAGCGCTCGCCATGATGGAGAACATGGCGCCCGGCAGCGACGCTTCCTCCTGTGGATCGCTGGACGACGCGGCGGCCGCGTCACTCCCCGGATTGAAGCAACTGGGCGACTTCCGCATCCTCCGCGAGGTCGGCCGGGGAGGCATGGGAATCGTCTACGAGGCCGAACAGCTTTCGCTGGGCCGACGGGTCGCGCTGAAGGTTTTGCCGCAGCAGATGCTGCTGGACAAGAAGCACAAGCGGCGGTTCGAGCGCGAGGCGAAAGCGGCGGCCAAGTTGCACCACACCAATATCGTGCCGGTGTTCGGCGTCGGCGAACAGGATGGCCTGCACTATTACGTCATGCAGTTCATCCAGGGGCTGGGGCTGGATGAAGTCATCGGCGAGCTGCAGCGGATGCGGGAAGCGTCGCTGGCGGGCCGCGCCTCCTCGCACGCAGAATTGAGGATCAGCCGACGCGGGGGCGACGTTTCGGCCGGGAAGGTTGCTCGCTCGCTGATGACGGGGCAGTTCGAGCGGACAATCCTGGGGGATGCCGACGCCGCGGCCGAGGAGGGACCGGGCCGGTTGGGGAGCACGGTCGGCTACGACGCACAGGGGGCCAAAACGAACGTGACTGGTCCGCCGACCCGGCTCGAAGTGCAGCAGTCGGGGGCGGGAGCGTTCGACATCGCGCTGGAGTCGAGCGGGCTGACGGAGATGTCGAGCGGCAAATTGGCGGATTCGTTCACACTGTCCGGTTCGTTCTCGCTGCCGGGCCAGAGCGACGCGTCGGTCTCGACATCCGCCAGCCGGGCGCGGCGGAAGCAGACGTTCTGGACGAGCGTGGCCCACATCGGCCAGCAGGTCGCGTCGGCCCT
>CAZWGW010000454.1:0-6168 GCA_964633565.1 uncultured Planctomycetaceae bacterium | reverse complement strand
TGTTCCCGATCGACGCCGTGCAGCTTGTGGACCTTGATGCCGCTCGACATCCCGGAGTATTCGTCCGCGGCTTCCAGCGACAGGATCTTGCCGCGATAGCTGCGCGCCTCCTGAACCGATTGCTCGAGATGCTGGAAGAATCGCTGCGTCAGCCGCGCCCCGACCGCATCGTTCGGGACGGCGACCTGAAATCGCAGGTTCTGCTCCCGCTGATACATCGGTCCCGGATCAAGGAGCACGCCGAACCGCTGGCCTTCATCTTCCAGCAACCAGAGTCCTGCCGTCAGACACTTGACCGGCTGTTCTTCGCCGATATTCACCTCCCGGTATTTCGGAGGCACCGACACGGGAGGATTGTCGCGGTCGCGCACCAGCAGGTCGGTGAAATTCAGTCCCTCATGCGCATGTCGCTGGCGCACGCCGCTGAAATGGTGTACCTGCATCCGCTGGACGAGCCCGTCAATCGCGCGTTGCAGGTCGGCCCGCACGCGCAGCGGAAACTTGCGTTCCGTGATGGTCAGGTTCTCCAGGCGTTCTGTCGCGAAGTGCGCCTGCACCAGTGGATAGATCAGCGTCGCGCGTTCGGTCATTGCGTCGTCACCCCGTGACTCGAGTTGGATGGCAGTTTCCAGATCGGCATCGGCTCGCGCGAATTCGCCGCGCCGGTCGAGGATTTCGCTCCGGCGGCGGAAGTGTCGGCCTTCGGCCGGTTCCAGACGGATGGCCTCGTTGAAATCGGCCAGGGCCCGGTCGTCGTTGCCGAGTTCCCGCCATGCGTCGCCGCGACGTCCGTACGTGTCTCCATTGTCCGGTGCGATCCTTAATGACTCACTGTAGTCGGCGAGTGCCTGCTCATAGTGCTCGTCGAGCGCGAGTGCGGCGCCCCGCCACGCGAAGGCGCTGGCCTGAGTGGGATCGAGCGCAAGGACCTGCGTGAAGTCCGCCCGGGCTTCGTCAGGTTCGGACAGATAGTAGTGGCAGATGCCACGATACAGAAAGTCGCCGGCTTCCGGCTGTTCCAGTCGGATGACCGCGTCAAAGTCCTCCAGGGCCGGCCCGTAATCGTCATCACGGTAGTAGGCGTACGCCCGGTTTCGATAGCAGTTTGCTTGGTCTGGACGCAGACGAATCGCCCGACTGAAGTCGGCGATGGCTTCGTCGGCAGACGGCATTGCCGCGTATGCCGCGCCGCGCCACATCCAGATCCAGGCGTCTTCACGGTCCAGTCGAATCGCCTCCGACAGTTCGCTGACGGCGGCGGCATAATCGGATTGATCGTAGTGCGTGATTCCCAGGTAAACGCGTGCGCGGCACAGGTTCGGATCCAGGCGCAGCGCCTTCGCCAGATCGGACTGCGCACGCTCCAGTTCGCCGGCTTTCAGCCGCGCAATGGCACGATTGCAGAAGCCCTCCGCATCGATTGGATCGTCGGAATGCTCCGTCAGTTTCATCGGCCGGGCCCGGATGGGAACGTCATCGATGCAGTGTCATCACCGACACTGGATCCGTTGAAAGGTTCACATTTCTTCCGACAACACGTTCACCCGGATCACCCCCACGTCCACTTCCCCCGCCTGCTCGATCGTGACACGCCGTCCGGACGCGGATTCAAATTGTGATCGATTGGCCGTACCCGCGGTCACCGTGGCTCCGACGACCAGTCCCTTGACCACGAACAGACCACGTGGATCAGCGCGCGTCTTCAGGGAGATGAACCCGGGTATCCCGATCCGGTTCAGGTCGATGCCACAGGACATCTGCTCACCTGCCAACGGCCTACCATCGACGTCCATCACCCGGCCGCTGATCGGCCGTTGCCGGCCGTCGACCACTTTGACCTCCACTGTGCGCGTGCCTCCCAGGGTGAGCCTGATCGTCTCCGGTGGAATCGGTCGGCCCCAGGTCGGCCACGCGTGATAGTTCTCGAAGTAGTTGAACCCCACGGCCGGTTGCAGGGCGAACACCCAGTCCACTTCGGCATCGGCGGGAATGCGCAGTTCGGCGGTACCGTCGCGGCGCGTCGTCGCGCGGGCAATGGGATAATAATGGGCGATCACGCCGACCTGCGCGTCGGCGACGGCATCTCCCTCGGAATCGACGACCTCGACCACCAGTCGGCGGCTTGGCTTCAACGTCAATCGCACGTCGAGCAGCGCAGCTTCGGATTCCTGCACTTCCAGGAGGGCTTGCCGGTCGCCATTGGCCGTGCGCGCGATCAGCGTGCTGTACTGCGGAGTGGGTGTCTTGAGAATCAGTCGGAAATGTCCGCCCTCTCCCGAGGTGACCGGCGTTGGACCGTTGGGAGTCGCGGACGCGGGAATCGAGACGACCGCACCGGTGACAGGCGCGCCCGACTCGTCAACAACAATGCCGGTGATGACGGCGTGCGCCGGGTCCGCGTCGGCGACCGGCGTCTCGTCGCTCCGCGCGGTTCGGGATGGTGCGGCCCAGATGCAGAGACAGGCGACGAGCGCCGTTATCCGGGGCTGAGGGCGGCCAACAGACCAGGTCGGGACGGACATCAGGGGACTCCTGCAGGAACTCTCTCTCTGACTTCGTCGAACACCCTCCCCGCATTGGGGATCAATTCAGAATACCCTGATTCGTGTCGCGGTTGAATGGCGTCATATCGCGCTGTCACGACCAGAGGACGTCGATTGTAACCCGAAGCGTTGGCGAGGAATCTCGACGTCGACACAACTCCGCCCCTCGCTGACGCGTCGGGTTACAATTCACGGGGCTTCGTCTACGATTCTCGAAGACAGCACAGTCACATTGATCACAAACCAGCAGGGAGCAGAGCCCATGAGCAAAGACAACCGCGCCAAGATCATCGCCGAACTCAAAGTTGCCTACTGGATGGAGATGGAAACCGTGATGAGCTACATCGCCAACTCCACCAATCTCGACGGCGTCCGCGCTGAGGAGATCAAGAAGGCGCTCGCGGCCGACGTGCAGGCCGAACTGGGGCACGCCCAGATCCTCGCGCGGCGGATCAAGACGATCGGCGGGACCGTGCCCGGCAGCAAGGCGTTCAAGGCGGGGCAGGATGCGCTCCAGCCGCCCGACGACACGACCGACGTCATCTCGGTCATCAAAGGCGTTATCGCTGCCGAAGACGCCGCCATCGCGCAGTACAACAAGCTGATCAAGCTCTGCGAGGGGGTCGACTACGTGACGCAGGACCTGTGCATCACGTCGCTGGCCGACGAAGAGGAACACCGCCGGGACTTCATGGGGTTCCTCGCGGAGTACGAGAAGGCCAAGTAATCCGAGGCGACCTTTCCGCCATCAGGTGAGTTTCGTGACTGATCCCGTGACGGAAACGGCTGCTCTCGAAACCGCGGCTCCAGCACGCCCGCGCCGCCTGCGCTCCGGCTTTGTGCAGTCGGGCGATGAAATCGTGCTTGACTACCGTACCGGCGCGCTCACTGCCGGATTCTTCATGCTGTTGTGGCTCAGCGGTTGGAGCGTCGGCTGCGTGTTCCTACTGCGGGAGGTACTCAACAAGCCGCAGTTGTTCATGGTGCTGTTTTCCATTCCATTCTTCGCGGCGTGGATCTTCGCCAGTGTGACAGTCCTGCGCACGTTCTTCGGGCGCGAACGGTTTTCTCTCGGCCCGGACGGGGCCCGGTACGCCAGCCGTGTGTTCAAAACGATCGCGGAGCGGCAGGCCCCGCTGGAGGAGATCGTCAGCATCCAGTCAGGGCTGATGGCCTCTGCCCAGGATCGCACGGCAAGCCCGGTCATCGAAGTGCAGACGCGCGGAGCGCCCGTGCGGTTCGGCGCGGCGCTCCGCGCGCGCGAACGGGACTGGCTGTGTCACGTCCTGGGGGAGCACCTCGCGGCGCTGCGGCAGGGGGTCGAGACGGCCGGCGCCGCCGGCGCGCCGCCTCACGACAATCGCTGGGAGTTCGTCACCGACTTCGATGGCTTCGCCTTTGAGCAGCGCGGCTGCTTCGAGCCGGCGAGCGTGGCGGGGCTGCTGTTCATCAACGCGTTCTGGAACGGCATCGTGTCGGTGTTCATCTGCGTGCTCTTCGGCTGGATGCCGGGGCAGGCGCCCCAGGGCGCTGCCAGGTGGGGCCTGGGGGTGTTCCTCCTCCCTTTCGAAGTGGTCGGCCTGTGCATGTTGATCGCGCTGCTGCGAGCACTGCTGGAACCGGTGCGTGTCACGCGTTGGCGGATCAGCGGCAGCCGGATTGAACGCACCGTGCGCCGCCTGGGACTGGGACGGAGCTGGACGTACGACGTCGACCGACTCGAGCGGATCGACGTGGTGCCGCCGGACGAAATCGACGGCAACCGGCAGTGGTCATTCCCCGGCACGTGGGGGGAGTGGGACACTGACGACCTGCGCTGGGAACTCGTTTTCGTCGGCCACGACGGTGGGGAGGTCTGCACGATCCCGAAACTTTCCCGCGGGGAAGCGGAGTGGATGCGCGGAGTGATCCGGGAAGAACGGGCCGACCGGTTTCGATAAACGCGTGTGAGTTCCGCCAAACGCTCGCGGACCTGCGCTGGCCTGTTTCTACTCCGGCTTTGGCGGCGGAGGCGGCTCCCCTTCGGCCGCTTCCCCCGAAAACTGCAGCGTCACCCCGGCCGTGCCGGCGAACAGGGTGAGCCGGTGCAGAGAAGGCTCCGACTTCCACGCCAACCGGTCCAGTTGTCCCGGCTTCTCTCCCTGATACAGCACGCGGCCCGTCTGTTTGTCGAGCAGGACGATGGCGATCGTCCGTCCCGCCGGACGCTGCGCGTCCACGGCGGTCGGGCGGGACATTTGGGTAGCAAACGCCAGGAGGGGCCAGTCCCCCGGAAGACCTGTCACCAACTGCTGCTGCTCGACAGGCTGCGACCAGAGGATCTCGCCCGTCCGGCGATCGACGGCGTAAACCGGACCGTTCACGGCGGGCCGTTCGCGGTTGAGCGAGTCCACCGTCTGGCGGGTCTCGGCCGCCGTCTGGAACGTGGCGATCAGGTATCGGTCGTCGTCGGCCACGAGAGTGATTCGCTCGGGAAGCGGGTCCACCGGAATACGGGTGACGAGCCGGTCCGTCCCCGTGAGTCCATCGATGAAGCGCAACGTGCCGTCCTTGTGCAGCACGTACAGTTCCGCGCCGTCGGTGCGGCCCCAGTCAGCTTCCCCGGAAAACGTCCGCTCCCAAACCTTCGAATCGTCGACGGGATCATAGAGGGCCAGCCGCACCTCGAGGCCGTCTGTGGCGGGCATTGCCGCGTAGTGGATCATCCGCCGGCCCCAGGCCGCCTCCGCGCGCAGCGGGAACTCATCGGCCAGCAGCTTGCGCTGGGCGATCCGCGCGCCGTCGACCGCACTGAAGATCGACACGTCGTCTCCCGACCTGGGCCAGACGACGACGTAACGGTCGTCACCCAGGATCTGCCGCGGAGCACCCGATTCGGGGACGTCGTGGCTCCAGAGCCTGATGCCGGTGAGGGGATCGATGGCCTGCAGTTTCGGTCCGACCTGATAGACGAGGGAATCGGGAGTCAGAGGACCGACGACGCCGGTCGCCGTCGGCGGCCGCTGCCGGTTGATCACGATGAACGGCTGGAGTTGCATCCCCTGCGGCTGAAACTGCTCGTGGGCCAGGATCACGGGCAGGTTCTTGCCGCCGATGGCGTCGACCACCATGAACTGATCGTCGGTCGCGAACAGTACGATGCGGCCCACCGTGCTGATCCAGCTCGACGGGTCGCTCCCCCGTCGGCCGCGCATGGCGCCCAGCACGCCGGCCGGGGCCGCCCACTTCTGCGTGCCTTTGGCGTCGAACGCCTGAAGGTTGGTGCCGTTCGGGTCCATCAGCCACGTCCAGTCGCGGAGCACGCCGGAGCGCGGCCCGGCCTCCCGGACGGGGATGAATCCGCCGGCCGCCGAGGCGCCGCGGGCCAGGTCATCTACGTACACGTTTGCGGCAGGCCAGACCGGTTCGCGGTGGAACAGGTCGGCACGCGTCGGATCCGAACCCCAATCCTCAAGCAACTGCCGGCCGGTCTTGCCGTGCAGGCCCGGGACCTCCGCCAGCGGGCCGGACAGGCGTTCGGCCGCCTCTGCAAGCAGGTCGGACTCGCCGGTCTCGAGGTACAACTCCGCCAGCCGCCCGGTGGCAACGGCGCGGCGCCGTTCGTCCTCGGAGTCGAGCAGCGCGA
>CAZWGW010000453.1:0-6183 GCA_964633565.1 uncultured Planctomycetaceae bacterium | reverse complement strand
ACCGTGTTGCATGCGCTGGGACTCGACCACGAGCGGCTGACATATCGCCACCAGGGACGCGATCACCGCCTGACGGACGTCGGCGGCAGCGTGATTGAGCGGGTGTTCGCCTGAACGTGCCGCGCAGTGCCGACATCAGGCGCGACGCACGAGTTCCGGAATCGGGCCCCCGTCAAGGACGATCGGCATGGGGCGTCCGGAGAAATTGGCGAAGGTGATCCCTTCCGGATCAATGCCCAGGTGTCGATAGAGCGTCGCCAGGAAGTCACCGCGGCCGACGATCCGCGAAATTGCGTCTTCGCCGCGCGGGTCGGTCCCGCCGATGACCTGGCCCGTCGTCAATCCCCCGCCGGCAAACAGCATCGACGTTGCGCGCGGCCAATGATCGCGCCCCGGCTGCGTCGTGCCGGCCGGCGCGCTGCCGATCCCTTCTCCCGTGCTCGCCGCATACGAGATTTTCGGCGTCCGTCCGAATTCGCCGGTGACGATGACCATCACGCGCCGATCGAGGCCCCGTTCGTAGATGTCTTCAATAAGTGCAGACACGGCCTGGTCGAAGAACTCGCAACGATACTTCATCGCTTCAAACACGTTGTGATTGACGGCATGGTCGTCCCAGTTGTTCACGCGACCACACAGCGGGCCGCCAAACTGGACAGTGACCAGGTCGACTCCCGCCTCAACCAGCCGCCGGCCGAGGAGCGCCTGCTGGCCCCAGGCGTTGCGGCCGTATCGGTCGCGCACGGAGTCCGGCTCGCGGGAAATATCGAATGCGTCGCGCGCGGCGTCTCGGGTGAGCATGTTCCAGGCCTGCGATTCGAAGTCGTCGAAGGCCTGCATCGAGTTCTGGCGATCGACGTCGCGCCGCAGCCGATCGAAGCGTTGCCGCAGGTCGAGCCGGTCGGTCAGTCGATCCAGCGCGCCCTGATCGGAGAGGCCCACATTGGGAACGGAAAACGTGGGTGAATTGGGATCACCGCCCACGGAAAATGGCTCGAATGCCGGGCCAAGATACGCGGCCCCCGAGTAGTTGATCGGCGGCACGCCGACGTAGTTCGGGATGGCGCGTGAACCACTGCCACGGAGCTTGCAGGCGATGCTCAGGATGTCGGGATGGTCAGGACGGTTCTTCAGTTCCCGCACCTCGTGCCCGGTGAGCAACTGCTGCGTCCCCTGTTGATGGCAGAAGCCCGTGTGCACCACCGATCGCAGCAGGCTGAAACGATGAGCCATCGACGCGTGCCGCGGCAGCAGTTCGCACAGATCGATTCCCGGAACGTTGGTGCGGACCGCCGCGTAGGGACCACGAAACTCCGCCGGCGCAAGGGGTTTGGGATCGTACGTCTCGATGTGGCTCGCGCCCCCCGGGAGCCAGACGATGATCAGTGCCGTATTCGCGGCGGGGTTCGTCGCTGCGGCGCCGGCCGCACGCCGCCGAAGCAATTCGCTCAGACTCAGGCCAGCCACGCCGGCCAGACCGCAACGGAGGACCTCACGTCGACTGAGCGGCAGAAAGCGGGTTGTGGTTGGATTTTTCACGGGCCGGAGCGATCGGTGCAGTCCCTGTCCCATCAGAGCTTCATCTCGCCGTCGCCAGATTGTATAAAAGAATGTTGATCTTAGACGATCCCAACGGACTGGGGCCGGACAAACATTCGAGAAATTGTGATTGTGATATTGAACCGCAACTTCCTTCGCCGTGTGCTGCTGGCCGCGTGCGGACTCGCGTTTGCCACCATCGTTCGCGCTGGCGAACCGGATGCGGCCGGGCTGGAGCTGTTCGAAAAACGGGTCCGGCCGCTGCTCGTCGAGCGGTGCGAAGAGTGCCACTCGGGCGAGGAACCGGAAAGCGGCCTGGGCGTCGATTCGCTGGCAGCCCTCCTCCGCGGCGGCACACGTGGACCGGCGATCGTACCGGGCAAACCGAATGAGAGTCTGCTGATCCGCGCCGTCCAGCACGGCGAACTGCTCAAGATGCCCCCCAAGTCGAAGCTGCCAGCGGCCGAGATTGCCGACCTCGCGCGGTGGGTCGAACTTGGCGCTCCGTGGCCCGGTGCAGCGCCGGTGACCGTCACGCCGCAGGCGCCGGCCAACATCGAGCCGCCGATCGAAGAGGTGCAGCGGGAGTTCTGGTCGTTTCAAACGCCCGTCCGGCCGCCGGTCCCAAACGTGAACGACGGTGCGTGGGTCCGTTCGCCGATCGATGCGTTCGTCCTGTCGCGGCTGGAAAAGGCGAACATGTCCCCCGCGCCACAGGCCGACAAACGGACGCTGATCCGCCGCGTCACCTTTGACCTGATCGGACTGCCGCCGACGCCGGAAGAGGTTGCGGCATTCGTGGCGGACGAGTCTCCCGACTCGCTGGAGCGACTGGTCGATCGGTTGCTGGCATCGCCCCACTATGGAGAACGCTGGGGCCGGCGCTGGCTCGATGTGGCCCGCTACGCCGATTCGAACGGGCTGGACGAAAACCTCGCGTACGCGAACGCCTTCCACTATCGCGACTACGTGGTGGCGGCTTTCAACGCCGACATGCCGTACGACGAGTTCGTCCGGGAGCAGATCGCCGGGGATCTCTTGCCGCACGACGATCCCGAACAACTGTTCGGACAACTGGCAGCGACCGGCTTCCTCTCGCTCGGCGGCAAGATGCTCGCGGAGGACGATCCGGTCAAGATGCAGATGGACATTATCGACGAGCAGATCGACACGGCGGGCCGGGCCTTCATGGGGCTGACGCTCGGGTGTGCACGGTGCCACCATCACAAGTTCGACCCGGTTTCGACCCAGGACTACTACGCGCTGGCGGGGATCTTCAAAAGCACCCGCACGATGGAGAACTTCAACGTCGTGGCGCGATGGCAGGAACGGCCGCTGGCGACGCCCGAACAGGTCGCCCTGCTCCAGGAACAACAGGCCCGCGTTGCCGCGAAGCAGGCCGAGATCGATGCGTGTATCAGGACGGCCAACGAGACACTGCTTACGGCCGCCCGCCGGCACGTCGGCGATTACCTGCTCGCCGCGGAACGGCAGCGCCGGTTGGAAACAGCGGTGGCGCAGGCACACGTCATCGGCAATGATGACGTGCTCCGCACACAGCCCGGCGTCATCGTGATCGAGGCCGAAAACTACGACCGCGGCAACGTGCTCAAGGACATAACGAACTACGGCGCATCGATCGGCGTACTGATCAATCGCGGAGAGACGCCGAACTTCACGGAATACGATGTCACCATCCCGGCGAGAGGTACCTACCAACTCGAGCTGCGCTACGCCGCCGCCGCCTCGCGGCCGTGCCGGGTTTCCATCAACGGCGAACTTGCCAAGGCCGATGCGGCGGCCAAAGTGACCGGGAGCTGGAACCCCGATTCCCAAACATGGTTTGTCGAAGGGTTCTGCACACTCGCCGCGGGAAAAAACGTCGTCCGCCTGGAGCAACCGAACGCGTTCCCGCACATCGACAAGCTGCTGCTGGCGCCGGCGTCCCAAAGCCTCGGCGCGGATGATACCACTCCACTCGACCCCGACTATCGGCCGATTCCTGACTGGGTCCAGCAGTGGCGCGACGCACTGACCAAAGCGGACGCCGGAGAATCGCCGCTCAAGATCTGGGCTCTGTTTGTGCGCGACGGCAGCGAGGCGGCAAAGTCCCTGCGCGAGTCGTCGCCCCTCGCCGCCCGACTGCTCGCCGACCCGTCTCCCGCCTCCGCAAGCGAACTGGCATCACGTTTCGCCGAAGAATGTCGGCGCGTGGCCGACGAGTGGGACGCGTCCCAGGCCGCCGAAACCAAACCGACGTCGCTCGCCGAGCCAGCCGATGAAGCTCTGCGCCAATTGCTGTACTCGGCCGACGGCCCGTTCGCGGTCCCCAAAAGCATCGAGGCCAACTACGATCCGGAAGCGAAGACCCGACTCGAGAATCTGCGGACCGAAAAGACCGCGCACGAAGCGGCCGTGCCGAAATTTCCGGAGACGATGGCCGTCTCGGATCAGACCCCCGAGGATGTGCGCGTGCATATCCGCGGGAACCACCTCACGCAGGCCGCCCTGGTGCCGCGGCGGTTCCCGCGCATCTTTCAGCCGAACGACCCACCCATCGCACCGGACCACAGCGGCCGGCTGGAATTCGCCAAATGGCTGACGGACTCGCGACATCCTCTGACCGCGCGGGTCCTGGTCAACCGCGTCTGGCAGGGGCATGTCGGCGCGGGCCTGGTCCGCTCGATGGACAATTTCGGAATGCTCGGCGAACCGCCGACACATCCCGAACTGCTCGACTGGCTGGCCGTAGAATTCATGGAGTCCGGCTGGTCGATCAAGGATCTGCACCGCCGCATCATCCTCTCATCCACGTACCAGATGAGCACCACGGCCGATCCCCACGCGCTGGAAATGGACCCCGAAAACCGGCTGCTGTGGCGGATGAACCGGCGGCGACTGGAGGCCGAAGCGATCCGCGACGCGCTGCTCACGTGCGGCGGAGGCGTCGACACAACCATGCGGGGGTCGTTGCTGCCGACCGAGAATCGAAAGTACGTCACCAGCACAGCCAGTGTCGACCCGGTCGTGTACAACACGCGGCGGCGGTCGGTCTACCTCCCCGTCGTGCGAAGCGCACTCTACGACGTGTTCCAGGCGTTCGACTTCGCTGACCCGAGCACGTCCAGCGGAGAACGCCAGTCCACGACGGTCGCGCCGCAGGCGTTGTTCATGCTCAACAGCGGCTTCGTCGCCGAGCAGGCGCGTCAGATGGCCGAGCGGCTGATCGCCGACTCACCGGACGAGCCGGCAGCGCGAGTCGAGGCAGCGTATCAACTGGCCTACAGCCGGCCGGCGAGCGTGGCCGAAGTCGAACGCGCGCTGGCCTACGTCGCGGCGTATGCGTCGCAATCGCGGGCGGACAAATCCGCGAGCGAGTCCGCGGAACAGGCTGACCTGCACGCCTGGCAGAGCTTCTGTCGGGCCGTGCTGGCGGCCAACGAATTCGTGTATGTGGAGTAACTGCGTGTCCCGATTCTGCTGCAATACGACCCGTCCCCTCTCCCGCCGCGAAATGCTCCGCACCTGCGGCGCCGGCTTCGGCAGCCTCGCCCTCGCGGCCCTGCTGACGGAAGAGAGTCGTGCCGACCTGCTTGCCCCCCGCGCGCCGCACTATCGGCCGCGGGCGAAGCAGGTGATCTTTCTGTTCATGCACGGCGGCCCGTCGCAGGTCGACACGTTCGACTACAAACCGCAACTGACGAAGGACCACGGCAAACCGCTCCCCTTCGACAAGCCGCGCGTCGTCTCCGCCCAGACAGGGAACCTGCTCAAGTCCCCGTTCAGCTTTCAGCAGCACGGCGAAAGCGCGGCGTGGGTCAGCGAGATCTTCCCGCACGTGGGCGATTGCGTCGACGACATGTGCCTCATCAATTCGATGAACTGCTCCAACAGCCGGCACGGCGGGGCGCTGCTGGAACTGCACACCGGGAGCGACACGTTCGTCCGGCCGAGCATGGGGTCGTGGATCACCTACGGCCTGGGGACGGAAAACCACAACCTGCCCGGCTACATCACGATGTGCCCCACGCTGACACATGGCGGCGTCAATGCTTACAGTTCGGCCTTCCTCCCGGCCGACTTCCAGGGGACGCCGCTCGGCAACGCCAGCGTGCCGTCGAAGGAGGCGAAGATCCCGTTCATCGAGAACGCCGACCACACGCCGGCCGACCTGCAGCGGATGGAACTCGACCTGCTGCAGGCGATCAACCGGGACGGCCTCGCCGCCGCCGACCACGACCCGGCCCTCGAAGCGCGGATCAACTCGTTTGAACTGGCTTTCCGCATGCAGACGGCCGCCCCCGAACTACAGGACATCAGCGACGAATCCCAGGCGACGCAGTCGCTCTACGGCCTGGACGACGCGACGACCATGAACTTCGGGCGGCAATGCCTGATGGCCCGGCGGTTCATCGAGCGCGGCGTCCGCTTCGTGCAGTGCACGCACAGTTACAAGTGGGACCAGCACTCCGACCTCAAGAAGGACCACGCCCGCAACGCCCGCGAAGTCGACCAGCCGATCGCCGCCCTGCTCCGTGACCTCAAAGCGCGCGGACTGCTGGACGAGTCGCTGGTCCTCTGGGGGGGCGAATTCGGCCGCACGCCCGTCGCGCTGGGAGACGACGGCCGCGACCACATTCCGCT
>CAZWGW010000452.1:0-6185 GCA_964633565.1 uncultured Planctomycetaceae bacterium | reverse complement strand
GTGATCGACCCGGTGAAAGTGGCCCGCACCGCCCTGCAGAACGCCGCGCGCGTGGCGACGCTGCTCTTGACGAGCGACGCCCTGATCGCGGAGAAGCCGAAGGAAGGGAAGGAGAAGGGGGCCGCCGGAGGCGGGGGGGATAGCGACTTGTACTGAGCCCTGAAAAGGGAGACTGAAAAACGCAAAACCCCGGCTTCGATGAGAGGCCGGGGTTTTCTTGTTGGATCGACGACCATGCTTGATGATTGTCAATGACTCAGTCATACGACGCTCGGGGAGGCCAGTTCATATTCAATTCTGCTCAAGCTCCTTTCGGAGTTCCCGGTCAAGTTCGTTCCATGCCCACTGGTGTCCACAGTAATAGTCAAGGAGATAAAGGAGATTTCTCACGATCTTGATGGCGGAATCCACCCGTTCGGTGACCTTTTCATGGTCTCCCTTATGCACAATGTCATTTCTTATTCGAACATACTTCTTCAACTCGTCAATCATTGCCTTTGGTGGTGGAACTCCGTCGCTTGGCAGATTGCCATTCGATAGCAGTGTGGGAAGGTACTCCCCGAGTAACTTGTCAACCGGCGGAGACTGAATCTCACGAATCAGCCATTCCGCGTTAGGCGCCAGTCGACCGATGCAATGCTTCAGCCCTACCTCCGCAGCCATGATGGCAACGACGAACGCGCCACGTGCCGACGTCACTCGCAGTTGGACGGCTTCGCGAAGTAACTCATGTCCCAACGGTCGCTCCACTCCACTTTGAAGCAAGGTCAAAAGTGATTCATCGGGAAACTGCTTTGCGCCGAGAAACGTAACGACATCTGTCGCGACGACACCAGCAGCAATTCCGGGCATGGCATGCCAATCATGGCCATCCATTGACCATTTCAAGTTGCCGTCTCCTTTGACCGCATGGTGGCTTCCGCGCATATTGTATCGCCATTGGATTGCGGACACACAGCGGGCGACCGCATCGAGTAACCGTTGGCGGACGCTATCCACGAAACTGCGGTAGTTCGGAGGCCCGAGTAGCTCCAAACCTCTCAGGCCGTGCGTTTCCCATTCTTTCTCAGGATCTATTCTTCCCTCGTAGATGCCCTCGAAGAATTCGGCGACCTTCCTCGGCGGTTCAAATTCTTGAACGAGAGTACACCACCACGGATTTGTAGGCGACTTGTGCGCCGAGTCATTGGGGTCAGCAGGTTGAAGCGTCACGATCCGTCGCGTCCCACCAAGCGGGACTTCGAACGTGTACGCGTGCCGCTCGGCGATGGCCAAGAACGGGACTTGGCAAGTAATCTGGAAGTGGATGCGGAAGTCTCGGTCTCTGCGATTCAGGTCGATTGATGATTGTTCGGAACTGGGCACGGGTGTATTCCGGGGATACGGCTGCTCAACTGACTTGGACATGACTCATGATACATTGTGCTCGAAATATTGCGCGATGATGACAGGACAGATGAGTGGGTGATCGGTTCGCCCACGTTTGACAGCCTCGAAGATCTTGCGGCACCATTCAATTTTGAATCTGGTCGTGCGGGCTCAATCGCAGCTTGGCGGTCGGCGATCGCAGGCAGTAGTTGCTTTCTCCCTACGCGTCCCTGTCGTCCGCACCCCGGCCTGCGCCTCAGCGACGTCCCCTCCCGGCCGGCCACGGAGAGGGAGGCCGACGGACGAGGGGCAAGGAACCAACGCCGGGTGCCAGTGGTTGTCGGGCAAGCGATCATCTCTAAGCGACCGGCCCAAGCCGAAGAATCCGTGGCTGGCCTCGCTCTGCCGTCTCCGGGCGCTGTTGCCACCGCGACATGCCCGGCAGATCGCCCCGCGGCGTGCGGGCGTCCCACTCCGCCGGGGGTCCCGGCGCGCCGGGATTCCGTGGGCCTGGGGCGCGTCTGGTCCGCCGCCGGGCCCCGGCCCCGCGGGGTGAGGTGTTGACGCGTCCGCTGCGGCCGTCCGCCGCGGTAGCCGCTGTGCTCGCGCCGTCGCGAGCGCGAGGCACCGGCCAGAATTCGGGCGTCGCTGGCACGTTCACCGCCCGAATTCTACGCGAATTCGGCGGCGTCGGCGCAACCGTCGAAACGCGGCGCTGCTTTTCGTATCCTTCGTCCTGTCCGCCGGTACCCAGGCACGTTCCAGGGCCGCACATGCGAATCTATCTCGACGTTTCCTGCCTGAACCGACCCTTTGACGACCAGAGGCAGGAGCGGATTCGTCTGGAAGCCGAGGCCGTCCGGACGATCCTGGCCCGCATCGATCGCGGGGAGTGGGAACAAATTTCATCCGAGATGGCCGAGATCGAAGTGCGGGCGATACGCGACGCCGAACTGCGCAAGCATGTGGCACGCCTATTGCCCGATAATGAATCGTCGCTTAAGCTGGACAATGAAGTATTTGAGCGAGCGGCGACTCTCGAACGGAAAGGCCTGAAACTGGCGGATGCACTGCACCTTGCTGCGGCCGAGGCCGCCGCCGCGGACGTGTTCCTGACCTGCGACGACCGGCTCTTGAAATGGAGCCGGCGCAGTCGCCCGACGATTGCTGTCGAAGTCGCCAATCCCCTCGTATGGCTTGCACACCATGTCGATGCTGGAAACGCCTGAAGACATTCGCCGTGAAGGCCTGAACGCCCTGGAGGAGCGGCTCGGCCGCGCCGGGATGCTCCGCTTTCTGCAGCAGTTCGACCGGGGGCGTGGAGATTACGCTCAGGAGCGGCACGCCTGGGTCGATTCGCTGACGCTGGCGGACGTGAAGGCGGAGTTGAAGGCGCTGCGCAAGAGCAAGGCCAAGTCGACTCGGCGCCGAACGACACAATAGGTGGCGACCGAAGCAGTGATGGGGATTGACATGCCTTGCGAAGACCCGATCGTCGCCGACGTCCGTCGCACGCGCGAAAGCCTCGCGGCCAGGTTTGACTTTGACCTGCATGCCATCGTCGCCGACCTGCGCGCCCGCCAGTCCAGCGCCGGGGATCGGCTGGTCAGGCTGAAGCCTGACATGGCCGGTCAGCCGAAGGGCATTGAGCGCACTGCGCTGCCGATTCCGGATCGTTAGCGGCATGTCCGGACCGCCAGGCGCCTGCTGAATCGCCGCCGGCTGCACTCACTGTCCGCGTGTCACACGGATGCCCGTGAGCAAACGAGTGTCGAATTCCGGTACTTTGACGGCAATCATCGTCATGTCACCTTGCCCGGTGCCAACTACACAATCCCCAGCGCCGCTTTCAGGCACTCGTCGATCTGCTTCATCGTCGCTGATGACAACGTTCCGATCGTCCGCGTGATGTGGCTCTGCCTGACGTAGGCGACGCAGGAGCAATTGACCACGGAAGGACGCCGCAGGCCGGACGACTTCCAATCGGAATGTGCCGGGTCGACGAGCAGTTGCGTGTCCTCGTGCGCCCGGCTGATGTTGCTCGTGACCTGGGCAACGATCGTGTTCGCCATGCGGGCGTTGTCCCGATCGTTCTGCACCACAACGGCCGGTCGCACGCCTGAAGCGGGATTGGTGGGAGCAAAGTCCACGACCACGACCTGCCCACGACGGAGTCGGCCCACGCCGCTCATCGATAATCTTCCGCGTCAAGCGGGCTGCCGACGGAGTCCCATGCCTCCAGGATCGCGGGATACGCCTCCTGCGGGTCCAACTCGGTGTCGATGACGCGTTTCGCCTGCTCGTATACGTCCTCCAGGACCAGTACGCAGCGGTAACCGTCGACTTCGACGGGAACGGCTTCGCCCTGCCCTACCGCGTTTCGTTGTTCCTGAGTGAGGACCATTGGATCTTGCTCCACAACCGCGTTCAGCGCACGGCTCGTACCAACAAGCAGTCTTAGTATCGCTGCCGGACGTGCCGGTTATTGCATAATTCTACCGCTTCCTGCGTCCGCGCGACAGTCCGAAAGCGTGCCCGGCCGATCGCCCCCCGGCGCGCGTACGTCCCACTCCGCCGGGGTTGTGCCGTGGGCCTGGGGCGCGTCTGTCCGCAGCCGGGCCCCGGCCACGCGTGGTGCGGTGTCTACGCGTCCGCTGCGGCCGTCCGCCCCGATGGCCCGACCGTCCTTTGCTGTAGCCGCTGTGCTCGCGCCGTCGCGAGCGCGCGAGGCACAGGCCCAGGAATTCGGGCGTCGCTGGCACGTTCACCGCCCGAATTCTACGCGAATTCGGCGACGTTGAGTCCGCGCACGACGCCGCGCCGGGCCACGTCCCCTCCCCGGGCCGCCGAACGCACGGCGTTCGCAGCGCCGACCAGTCTTCCGATTCGTCGCGGCGAGTCGGTATGATGACACCGGTCGGTGCCGATATTCGGTTGGGAGAATGGTTCATGCCACAGGCCGTCACCGTGGAACTCGAATTGCGCGAGGACCTGCAGCGTTTCCGTCTGCCGGCCGCGCTCGACCGGCGTCTGCACCAGTTGCTCGATCAGCAGGATGCCGGCGTCGCGCTTTCGGATGACGAGCGGGCCGAAGCCGACGGGCTGGTCGACCTCGCGGAGGCGCTGTCGCTGCTAAAGCTGCGCGCGGAGCGGGCCCGGCGCGAGCGCAAGTGATGACGCATCAGCGCCCGCCTGCGACGCGCCGTCGTCCGGCGTGCTGCAAATCGTTTTTTGCCTTGGCCAGGAAACCTCACCTTGTGGGACTGACGCACAATGCCGACCGCGCTGCGCAGTGGGCCGTATCGCTTCTATTTTTACTCATACGACTGTCGCGAACGCCGCCACATGCACGTCGATCGCGAGGACTGCAGCGCAAAATTCTGGATTGACCCTGACGTGACCCTGGCCGACAATCACGGATACAGCCGCAGCGAACTGCGCGACATTGAACGGATCGCTCGCGACAACCTGGAGGCCCTGCGAAATGAGTGGGACCGTTTCTGTTCCGGCGCGTGAAGCGCCCGTGAAAGCCGTTCACGTGACAGTCACCGACGACACGCTCTCGGTCGACCTGGAGGATGGTCGCACGATCGCGGTGCCGCTCGGATTCTACCCCCGACTGACTCACGGCACACCCGCCGAACGTCACAACGTGCAGATCAGTGGCGCGGGCCGCGGGTTGCACTGGCCGGACCTTGATGAAGATATCGGCGTCGAGGGGCTGCTGCAGGGGAAGAAGTCGACGGAGAGTCCGGAGTCGTTTCAGCGCTGGCTGGCCGAACGGTCGAGGGACAGCGTCCCCTAAAGGCGATACAGGTGTGCCGACCGCACTTTGGCGGTCGGCGGCCGCAGGCGATCGCCCGCCAGCGCGCGGGCGTCCCACTCCGCCGGGATTCCGTGGGCCTGGGGCGCGGCTGGTCCGCCGCCGGGCCCCGGCCACGCGGGGTGCCGTACGACGGACGTCCTCGTCCGTCGCGCGTCGCTTCGAGTGCGCATTGTCACCGCCACTGATTGACGATCAGGAACTGATTCGCAACCGCGACCCCGGACGATTCGAGCCGTCCGAGCGCCGCGACAATGCCCCGCGGTGTCATGTCGCGCGTCGGATCATTGTCCGACCGAACGATCAAAATGCCGGGGTGACTGCCGCCTGCCGCCTCGACAACCAGATGCAGATCGAGAAAGTCATCGTGATTGCGGCTCAGGAGCATGAGTTCGTTCTGGCAGCAGTAAATGAAGTGGCGGGCGTCCTGCACGCCCGACTGCCCGGCCTGCTGTGGCGTGACAACCGTATGGCCGGCCCGTTCCAATAGCGAAATGAGCCGCCGATCGGCCGTGTCGTCATCGAGATACAGATTCATCGGCCCGCTGGATCAGGGACGCTCCGTGGCTGCTCCAGACCAGCCTCGCGCAGCCGCTGTTCCTCGCGGGCGCGTTCTGCGTCAAGTAGCGACTTGTTCCGGATCGAATACTCCACGGCCTCCCTAACGGCGGCAACCGCCAGCCCGAAATCGTCGGCCACCTCCTCCGGCGTGCGCGGTTCCGGCCCGACCGTATGCCGGTACAAAACCTCAGCGCGGATGTGTCGCCCCTTCACCCAGAGTTGCTGATAGTTGGAGCGCG
The DNA here is from genome assembly GCA_964633565.1 of uncultured Planctomycetaceae bacterium. GTDB lineage: Bacteria > Planctomycetota > Planctomycetia > Planctomycetales > Planctomycetaceae > CAZWGW01. The sequence continues at coordinate 194 of CAZWGW010000452.1, read as the reverse complement.
GCCGCGGCTCCAGGTGCTGGTATTCGTCCGTCGCAATCACGGTATCGCCCTCCTCTGCCATTGCGACCCATATTCTCGCACGGAACTCGGCCGATTGCGAGAGGAGTTGACCACGCGACGTGCCCGGCCGATCGCCCCCCGGCGTGCGGGCGTCCCACTCCGCCGGGGGTCCCGGCGCGCCGGGATTCCGTGGG
>CAZWGW010000451.1:0-6188 GCA_964633565.1 uncultured Planctomycetaceae bacterium | reverse complement strand
GCCCGCCTTCACGCCGCCGCCGGCCAGGAAGTGGGTGAAGCCCTTGGGATTGTGGTCGCGGCCGTCCGAGCCTTGAGAAAACGGGTTGCGGCCGAACTCGCCCCCCCACCACACGAGCGTGTCTTCCAGCAGGCCGCGCGCCTTGAGGTCGGCGATCAGGCCGGCCACCGGCTTGTCCGTCGCCTTGGCGTGCTCGGCGTGCTTCTCGATGTTGGAGTGCTGGTCCCAGCGCGGGTTCGAGCCGTTGTCGGCATAGCTGATCTGGATGTAACGCACTCCGGCTTCCGCCATGCGGCGTGCGAGCAGGCACTGGCGGCCGAAATCGTCGGTCTCTTTCTCGCCGATGCCGTACAGCGCCTGCGTCGACTGCGATTCGCCGGAAAGGTCCATCACTGCGGGGGCGTTCATCTGCATCCGCCAGGCGAGTTCAAAGGAGTTGATGACGGCCGACAGTTCGTCGTCGCCGCCGGCGCGCTCCAGTTGCTGGCGGTTGAGCGACTCCAGCAGGTCGAGTTGCCGCCGCTGGTCGCCAGTTGACAGGGTCGCGTTGGCGATGTCGTTGATGCGGGCCTCGGTCGTCGGCTGGCCGGCGCGGCCGATCGCCGTCCCCTGGTAAACGGCCGGCAGGAAGGCGTTCGAATAGTTCCGCGGCCCGCCGTTCGCGGCGGAGGGGCAGATGGTGATGAACCCGGGCAGGTTCTGGTTCTCGGTCCCCAGGCCGTAGCTGACCCATGCGCCGACCGAGGGGCGGATGAGGTTCATCGCCCCCGTGTGCAGGAACAGCGTGCTGGGACCGTGAGCGACCCCTTCGGTGTGGAGTCCCTGCAGGAAACAGAGGTCGTCGACGTGCCGGGCGATTTCGGGAAACAGGTCGGAGACCCAGCGGCCGGACTGGCCGTACTGGCGGAACTTCCAGAGCGACTGCATGACGGTCTCTTCGCCCGTCATGCCGGTCTTGGCCATCTTGCGGGCGTCGCGGAAGTGCAATTTCTCGCCGTGATGTTTCTCCAGTGCGGGCTTGTAGTCGAACGTGTCGACGTGGCTGGGGCCACCCTGCATAAAGACGAAGATGATCCGTTTGGCGCGCGGGACGAAGTGCGGCAATTGCGGAGCGAGCGGGCTGGCGGCCGCGCGGGCCTGTTCGGTGCACAGGCCGGTGAGGGCGAGCGAGCCGAAGCCACAGGCGGCGGATTGGAGGAGACGGCGGCGGGTGAGGGTGGATTGCACCGCATCGATCCTTTCATGAAATGCCTCAGTCATCGATTTCCCCATGGCCGACCATCTGTTCCCAGTTTCTCGCGCCGTGAATCGTCGCGGAAATCTCAATTCCGCCCTCCCGCTCGTAGTACAGGATGACGTAGTTGTGTGCCGGACGCTTTCCCGGAAAGACTCGAAGCCCCGTACGGAGATCTGAACGCAGCTTGCCGATTCGCGGATTACGGGACAATATTGCGAACGTGTCCCGGATCGCCTGCAAGACTCGCTTGGACGCCGTCGGATTATCGACTGCAATGTGCCGCGCAATGGCCACAAGCTGTTTCTTTGCCCGGTCCGCAAGTGTGTACTTTCGCTTCAACGTTGGGCCCGCTGTTTTCGCAATTCCTGGTCAACAATCCTCTCCAGTTCCGCAAAAAACGCATCGAGCTCCTCATCGCTGTATTTGGTGCATTCGCCTTCGTCGAGCTGCCGCCTCCCTTCGTCGATGAAATCCAGCAAGGACTGACGGCGCAGGAGGTCGAGGCCCGCGTTGACAATCTGATCGGGCGTCTGAAAGCGGCCGCGCTTGAGCGCCTGCCGCATAAACTCTTTGTTCTCTGCCGTGACCTTTGTGACCATGTGTGTTGTGTCCGTCGCTCCAGTCATTACTTGCCGTTCTGTTTCGCCGCCGCGGCCGCACTGGATTCCGTCAGCGGCTCGATCCGCGTGATGTGCAACGGATCGCAAAACATGGCGCGTTCCGCGACGTCATCGGAGATCGGCTCAAGTGCCACGACGACCTCGAACCTCGTCACAATCGCCATTTCGGGATGACGGACCTCATAGGAGCTGCCGTCGGACATGTGCAACCGGAATGGACGAAAGGACTCTCGTCTCAAGTGCTTTACGATTTCGTGTGGACTCATACCCACCCTCCTCTCTCATTCAATATACCGGAAATCAATACACCCGATCACCCCCTGGCACAACCCCGTCCAGCGCTCCAGCCGCATATTCCCGTCGGCCGTTTCCGATTTGTCGAGATACTCCAGCGCCAACCGCCGCTCCGATTCGTCGGGCAACCGACCCAGCGCCCGTTCATACAGCACATCGAGTCGCTGGTGCGCGTCCGGCTCCCCGGCGAGCAGCCGCTCCGCGGTGCGGCGGGCCTCTGCGGCGACAAACTGGCTGTTCATCAGGAACAGCGCCTGTGTCGACAGGGTGCTCGTCGTCCGCCGGCCCTGCGACAGGTTCGGGTCCGGGAAGTCGAACACCGCGAACAGGTCGGGCAATTGATTGCGGAAGACCGGCAGGTACACGGCGCGCCGGCCGACGTCGAACCGGTAGCCGTATTCGCTCTTCGTGTCGGGTCGGACAGTGTCGCCGCCCGCAGTCAGATCGAGTACTCCGCTGACGGACAAAATCGAATCATGGAGTGCTTCCGCGTCGAGCCGCCGCCGGTTCTGGTGAGTCAGCAGGCGGTTCTCAGGATCGGCGGACGAATTCGCCGGGAGCGGGTCGCAGGCGAGCTGGTACGTGCGGGAGAGCATAATCTCCCGGATCAGCCCTTTCACCGACCAGCCGCCGTCGACGAATCGAATTGCGAGATAGTCGAGCAGTTCCGGATGCGACGGCGTCTCTCCCGTGCTGCCGAAGTTGTCGACGGTCCGCACGAGGCCGGTCCCGAACAGGTGCGACCAGACGCGGTTCACGGCGACGCGCGCCGTGAGCGGGTTCCGGGGGCTGGCGATCCACTGCGCGAGTTCCAGTCGGCCGCTGACGGTAGCGGAAATGGTCGCCGTCTCACCGGTCGTGGCGACCGTGAGAAACCCGCGCGGGACGACGTCGCCGAAGTTCTTCACGTTTCCGCGGATGCAGATGCGATAGTCACCCCGGTCTGCGTCCTCGTCCTTGACGGAGACAACTGCCGGCGGCTTGACCGGTGCGGACGACTTGAGAGTGGAAAGTTGAGAGTTCAGAGTCGAGAGTTGGGATTCGCCTGCGGAGAGTTCGGCGAGAAGGTCCGTTGCATCGGTGTTGCCAGCGGAGGCGGCGGCGTCCGCGTTAGTTGCGACAGGGGCCTGCGATGAGGCAGCCAGGTCGGCGGGGAGAAACTGCACGGCATCGACGATCACGTAGCCGTCGTCCGTCCCTTCGTTTGACACGGTGACGACGGCCGTCTGGTCGTTGTTGAACGCGAACCGCCCCAGCCGCGCAAACAGCCCGTCGGCGTCCGGCTCGTTCCGCTGGTTGACGTAAACCGTCTCCTCGCGGCCAGGGAGCGTGATCTTCACCGGCACGCGCGTGGCGCGGGAATCGCCGGCCGTGTAGGAGAGCCGCACTTCGTACTCGCCCGACTGCGGCAGCTCGGCGCGGAACACAACCGATTTCGTGCCGCGGCCTTCGCGGTTGTCGTGGATGTAGCCGGCCCCGACGAAGGACTTCGTGTAGACGGAGTCTTTCCAGGCACCGGTTACCTCGGCTGCCGTATTATCGATGACGATCCCCGGCAGCGTTGCCGGGTCGTCCACAATGTGCAGGGCGGGCGCCGCGCCGGCTTCCACCCGGAACAGCGGCACGAACTGCACGGCGTCGGCCACCACGGCGCCGGTCGTCCCCTCCGTGCTGACCGTGACGAGCTGTTCACCGGAGGCGAACTCGTACTGTCCGACGGGGAAGTACAGGTCGTCAATCGGCGGCTTGAGCCGCTGATCGATGCGCATCTCCGCGTCTCCGCCGGCGTGCCGCACCCTGACCAGCGCATTCGGACTGCGGTTCTCATGCGCCGTGTATGACACGCGGACTTCGTAACGCCCGGCATGTTTCAGCGGCAGGCGATACGTCACCTGCGCACCGGACCCCGAGGCGTATCGATACCCCTCCCCGACGAATTCCTTGACGCCGCTGCTCTTGCTCCACGTTCCGTTGAAGTCCTGCACCTGCTCGTCGTCGACGGTGACGATCGGCAGTTGTCCGCGGAGCGCCTGCAGGCGTCCCTGCAGCGCGGCGATCTGCGACTGTACGTCGCTCAGGGCCTGTTCGTGCGCCGCCAGCCGCTGCTGCATTTCGGGCTCGACGGGTAAAGGAGTCTTGATCCAGGTCGACACGTTGTCGTGGATCAGCGTCTGCGTGCTGCGGAAGATGACGGCCAGCGCGTAGTAATCGGCCGTCGGGATCGGGTCAAACTTGTGGTCATGGCAACGGGCGCAACCGATGGTCATTCCCAGGAAGGCACGGCCGACCGTGTCGATCTGCTCATCGACGACGTCCATCCGCAGTTGTTCCTTGTCCTGCTCCTCGTAGTTCGTCGGGCCAAGCGCCAGGAACGCGGTGGCGATAAGTTGCGCCTGTCCCTGCTGGTAATCCGGCTGGGGGAGGAGGTCGCCGGCGATCTGTTCCAGGATGAAGCGGTCGAAGGGCTTGTCCGCGTTGAAGGCGTCGATCACGTAGTCGCGGTAGCGCCAGGCCTCGCCAAACAGCATTGACCGGCCCCCGCCGGTCGAGTCGGAATAGCGCGCCACGTCGAGCCAGTGTCGTCCCCAGCGCTCGCCGAAGCGGGGCGAGTCCAGCAGGCGATCGATCAGTTTTCCCCAGGCGTCATGGGACTCGTCGCCGAGAAACGCGGCAATCTCCTCCGTCGACGGCGGCAGGCCGGTCAGGTCGAAGGAGGCGCGGCGGATCAATGTCCGCCGCTCCGCGTCGCGACCGGGACCAAGTCCCGCTTCCTCCTGCCGGATCCGGACAAGCCGGTCGATGTCCCCCTGCGCCCATGCGGCATCCGCCGCCTGCGGAACGTCGGATCGTACGGGGGTGCGGAACGCCCAGAATCGGCGGCCGGCTTCGATGTCAATGACCCGCTTTGCAGCCGATGCCGCGTCGGCGACGTCGCGCGGATCGGGCGCTCCCATTTCGACCCACTTGACGAAGTCAGCGACCACATCGTCCGGTAACTTCCCTGTCGGGGGCATCTCGAAATTCTCGTAGCGGAGCGCTGCGATCAGCAGGCTTTCCTCCACCTTGCCGGGCACGACGGCCGGACCGGATTCGCCCCCCTGCCGGATCAGGTCGCGTGCATCGACGCGCAGGCCGGCCTTGAGCTGTTTCGCCTCGCCGGAGTGACATTCGTAGCAGTGCTGCGCGAGGACCGGCCGGATCTTCTTCTCGAAGAAGTCCGCCGCCGCCGGATCGACTTCGTCGGCAAGGGCGACCTGTGCCGCGAGAGCGATGGTGAGCAACATCAGGTATTGCATCCGGAAACGTCCTGCGAATCGAAATGACAGGTTGTCTGCCAAAGTCGCGAAATCGGAGAGGCGATCGTCGCCTCCATCCTATGTTACCGGGCCGGGGGATCGAAGTGCATCCGGGCTGTCGATGCGGTTGGGCGGCGAGCCGCGCGCACCGATGCGTCCCGCAAGCCGTGATTTCCGCAATTTCCGGGATTGCGAGGCGGGTGCCGCACTGCCGGGGGTGTCGGCCGCAGAGGTCGGTGGGGGCGCAACGTGTCTCACACTCCCGAAAACGGGCTTTACAAACATTTGTTCACAAGTATACTTCTGATCGGTTGTGCTCCGTTGCCCAGGCCGACGCCCACAAATCAGGGAGGAACACGATGCTGGTCATCACGCGCAAGAGCGAGCAGGAAGTGTGGATCGGCGAGCACGTGCGGCTGAAAGTGCTCGCGGTGCGGGGGAACCGGGTGCAACTGGGGATCGCCGCACCGCGCGACATTGCCGTCCACAGGGTGGAACATTTTGCGGGCGGACTGGTCGCGCCCGACGGCCGGCCGGGCGACCGCACCGAGCCTGTACGGGTCCCGGCGTAACCGCCGGCTACCTGGCGTCCTTCCCCCTGCGGCGGGACGAGAGCCGCCGCACCAGTTCGTCCGCCAGCACGCCGACCAGAATCACCGCGCCGATGATCGCGAACTCCAGCGTGTCGGAGATCTTCATCAGCACGACGAGATTGTAGAGCACCTGCATCACGGCCGTTCC
>CAZWGW010000450.1:0-6189 GCA_964633565.1 uncultured Planctomycetaceae bacterium | reverse complement strand
TGCTGCGGGTGGATGGCGCACCGATCCTTCAGGCCTCGCCCGAAGTGATCGAGTATCTCAAATCGGGGCAACCCAAGGCGCTCGACTACATCGTGAACAATCCGCTCGAAACGACGGGCGATTCGTGGCAGAACTACGCCTGGCGCTGGGCCCTCTGCCATCTGCTGGGCTTCAACGACAATTACACCCAGCGGTTCAAGCCCCTGGGGATGGCCCTGCTGGCTGAACGAGACGTCGACTTCTGGCAGGTTTACGGCGCGCAGTCGAAGGAGATCGATTTTGAATACCGGCTGTTCCTGAAGGACGTGGAAGAAGGCTATCGTTGCGACCTGTGCTCGTGGGACTGGAAGACGCGGTTCGTCGGCCTGCAGGGGAAGTCGCAGGTCCAGGCGGTCATCCGGGCGAACCGGGGCTGGCAGGCGTCGCGGCTCAAGGCGTTTGCCGGAAAGACCTACCAGTACGACGCCACCGGTGACTGGAAACTGGAGGAACGCGGCGGCGACGTCTCACCCGACGGGACGGAGTCCGGTACGGGGCGGCTCGTCGGAGTACTGTTCGACGACTACCAGTTGAGCGAGCCGATTGAACTGGGCCGGTCCGGAACATTCACGGCGTCGACGGACGGGCATTTGTTCCTGCGATGCCGGGACGCCTGGGGCTCGCTCGCCGACAACAAAGGGACGGTGACGGTCAAGTGGCGGCTGAGTGCCAGCCCGCCGCCGACGCCGGAAGCGGACGCACCGGCCGGAAGTCCGGAATAATCGCAATTCCGGCGATGCCGATCGCAATTCCGCCGTGGTCGGCGCAGAGCGAGATTGACGCCGCCGCGCCCCCGCGAGAGCATGGGGTGTATGACCACGGCTGCCGCGGCACCACACATCGGCTTTATCGGCGCAGGTCGCATGGCGACCGCGCTGGCCAAGGGGCTCGTTCGCGCACGGTTCGCGTCGCCGGACGGCATTGCCGCCAGTGACGTAGACGCCTCCGCGCGTGAGCACTTTGTGCGCGAGACCGGCTGCACGGCTTCCAGATCCAATGCCGACACCGTCCGACACGCGCGGATCATCGTGCTGGCCGTCAAGCCGCAGTCGATGGCCGCGGTGCTCCAGGAACTGAAACCGCTCCTGGGACCGGAACAACTCGTGATCTCGATTGCCGCCGGCGTGACGCTGGCCGCCCTTGCGGAAGCGCTCGGGGCGCAGCGGCGCCTGGTCCGCGTCATGCCGAATACCCCGTGCCTGGTCGGCAAGGGAGCGTCCGGCTTCGCGCTGGGAGGCGCTGCGACGACCGAAGACGCGGGTCTGGTCGAGCGGCTGTTTTCCACCGTGGGGATTGCGGTGCAACTCCCCGAACGACTGCTGGACGCTGTGACCGGCCTGTCCGGCAGCGGTCCCGCCTATGCGTTCCAGATGATCGAGGCCCTGAGCGACGGCGGCGTCCGCGTCGGACTGCCGCGCGACGTCGCCACGCGACTGGCGGCGCAAACGCTGCTCGGCGCGGCGGAAATGGTGCTCGCGACGGGACAGCACCCGGCCGCGCTGAAGGACGCCGTCGCGAGTCCCGGTGGCACCACGATCGCCGGCCTGCACGCCCTCGAACAGTCGGCCGTGCGGGCCGGATTGATCAACGCTGTCGTCGCGGCGACGGAGCGGTCGCAGGAACTTGGCCGTTCGTAACGGCGCGCCGCCTGCGTCGCTTCGGCTGTCCGCGTCTCCCGCCTGCCGTATCCCGCTGTGCCGCCATGAGTTTCGTCGGCTGCAAACTGACGGCCTGGTCGCGGAAGGGATTTGACTCCGTCGGCAGGTGACGTAGCGTTTCGTCATCGTCTGCGCCACCGGCGCCGGTGGTATCACGCAGACTGCGCGCCCTGCTCGCCACGGACATTCAAACATGCCTGCGAACCTGCAACGGCCTCCCGTCGAACGCGCCGCCCCGCTCTCCCCGCAGATGAGTTCGCACCCGGCCGATTCGGCCCGCATCTTCATGTCGCTCCTGGCACTGGCCCGGCAGGCCGGCGACCCCGACGAGCCTTTGCCCACCACTGGCGGTTACCAGCAACTTGTGGCGCCGCCCGTGTTGCGGAGCCTGTTGTCGGCCGCCCACTTTCGCGACGAGGCCACCGTCTTCCACCTGCGGCGTGTTGCGTTGATCTCGGTCGGCATCGCCCGGGAACTCGGCTGGGAACCGGCCGACGTCCGCATCCTCGAAATCGCGTCGCTGCTGCACGACATCGGCAAGATCGGGGTGCCCGACACGATCCTGCGGAAGCCGGGCAAGCTCAGCCCCGACGAGGCGGAAGTCGTCGCCGTGCACCACAACGTCGGTCTCGCCGTGCTGCAGGCCTGCCGGGTACACACCAGCGTCGTCGAGATGATCGCCCGGGCGTCCCGCGTGCCCGCCGGAGCGCACCATATCGATGCCAAGTCCCTGGCGGTGATCCAGCACGGCGCCAAGATCCTCGCCGTCGCCGACGTGTACGACTCCCTCAGCCGCGACCAGGTTTACCGGCGGCACATCCCGCATCCCCAGGTGATGACGGCCCTCAGCGAGTCCGAGCGGCAGCTCGACCGGAACGTGATTGCCGGACTGCGCCGCTGGCTCGAATCGGGAGGGCTGGCGACGCTCAGCGACGAACGGCAGGCGGCCGAGTCAATCCGGGCCAGCGCCCCGATCGATGCGGCCACCATTGCCCAGGTCAATTCGCTCTGTCACGCGTTTTCCTATCTCTATCTGCTGGAGAGCCTGTACGACGCGTACTACGTCGTCGACCCCGATCTGCGGATGGTGATCTGCAGCCGCGGCGTCAACACGCTTTTCCCGGACGTGAAATTCCAGCCCGGGGAGACCTGGTCGCGACGGATGATCCCGGCCATCGATGAAATGGGGCAGCCGCTGGCGGACGCCGCCTATCCGTTGCACAAGGTGATGGAAGCAAACCAACCGCATTGCACGACGCTCAAACTGTCGGCGCCTGAGGGAGAACGCCTCGAAGTGGAGTGCCACGCGATTCCGCTCGTGGATGATCACGGCCAGCTCCACGGCGCCGCCGAAATCCTGAGGAACGTCTCACAGGCCAAACGCAATCCGGCGCTCTACAAGGAACTGCGGCAGGCCGCCAACCAGGACCCGCTGACGGGCGTCGCCAACCGCGGGCAACTGGAGAATCGGCTGGCGGAACTGTTCACCGATTTCATGCAGGGGGGCGGGAAGGAACCGTTCAGCGTGATCTTCCTGGACATCGACCACTTCAAACGCGTCAACGACACATACGACCATGCCACCGGCGACCACGTTTTGATCACGATCGTCCGGCTGCTGGAGGACGAACTGTACTCCGGAGAGACGGTGGGGCGCTACGGCGGCGAGGAATTCCTGATCCTCTGTCCGGCGACAACGCTGGAACAGGCCGTGAAGCGCGCGGAACGCGTGCGGCGCACCGTCCAGGACGCGCTGTTCGGCGAGGAGCCGCACTTTCATGTCACGGCGTCGCTGGGGGTCGCACAGGCCATGGCGGAAGACACGATGGATTCCGTCGTGCAGCGCGCCGACCAGGCGCTGTTCGACGCCAAACGCTCCGGCCGCAACCGTACGTGCTTCCGCGAACCGGAAGACGTCGTCGCGCCGAACACCCAGACGGAATCGGTGCAGCGCGTGCACCGCCACGGCGAGTATGTGCACACCACGCAGTTCGTCGCCTGCCAGGCCGCCGACATGCTCGTCTTCAAGCTCAAGGGGTTTGTGGAGGACCACAAGGCCGAGCTGCTCGACGTCCGCAACAACCTGGTGGCGCTGCGGATGGGCAAGAAGTCCTGGCGCGGCAAATGGGGCGACGACGGCGACAGGCAGCCGGTCGAAATGATCGTCTCCATCGGCGAGCGCGAGGTTGAGCGGAAGTCCGCGACGCGCCGCGTGGCGCTCGACGTCACCGTGACTCCGGTGGGGAAACCGAAGGACGCGGACGCCTTTCATTCGCGGGCGACGCGCGTCGTGGAACTGCTCCGTTCCTATCTCCTCGCGGACTGATCGGGGACAGCGGCTTCGCCAGCGGACCAATTGACGACTGCGACGAGCCAGCGTATCGTCGATGCCTGTGAATCGCGCTGATTCAGGGGATCTGGCATGCCGTCGCCGTTTCCAGGAATGGACCCGTGGTTGGAGCATCCGTCCCGTTGGCCGGACGTGCACCATCACCTCATCTCCGCCATTCAGGCCAGTCTCGCTGACCAGTTACGACCGCGCTACGTGGCTCGCGTCGAGGAGCGCGTGTACATCTCCGATGAACGCGATCCCGGTCGCCGGTGCATCATCCCGGACGTACACGTCGCCGAAGGTGGCGCCGGCGAGCCCGACGCCCCGTTCAGCATCGCCCCGGCAGCGGGCGTCGCCGTCGCAGAACCGCTGGTTCGCGTCACGCTGCTGGACAAGGAGGTGCACGAGGCCTATCTGACTCTGGTCGACGTCGATGACCGCGAGATCGTCACCGTGATCGAAGTCCTCAGCCCGACAAACAAGTGCCCGGGCGCCGAAGGACAGAAGAGCTATCTGCGCAAACGGCACGAAGTCATGGGGTCAAACGCGAACTTTGTCGAGATCGACCTGCTCCGCGATGGCGAGCAAATACTGGTTGAGCCGGGACTGCCCGAATGCGAATACATCGCCCACATTTCCCGGCCGGGACACCGCCCGGAAGGGCTGATCTGGCCGATCCGGCTCAACCAGCGGCTCCCCGTGTTGCCGGTCCCACTGCGCGCGGGGGAAGGGGATGTGCAACTGGACCTGCAGTCAGCGCTGGCGTCGTTCTATGATCGCGCGGGATACGATCTGATCCTCGATTACGCCGCTGACCCGGTCCCTTCGCTGACAGGAGCCTGGATCGCCTGGGCGGATGAACTGCTTCGCGCACACGGCCTGCGCGATTAGTCGCGAACCGTGGGCGGAAGCGCAGCAGTTCGTTATCCTGCGCCGAATAATCCTGCCGCGGATCGTCCGTCGTGTCGTCCAGGAACCTCCATGATTGAATCGACATTTCAACCGGCTTACAAACGCGTCCTGCTCAAACTCAGCGGCGAGAGCTTCTGCCGCGACCGCGAAGGCGGGATCACCATGGCCGAAGTGGCCAACGTCTCCCGGCAGATCAAGTCGCTGGCGGCCTCGGGCGTACAGCTCGCGATCGTCTGCGGCGGCGGCAACATCCTCCGCGGCAAACAGTTCGCCCAGGTGAGCCAGGCGATCAGCCCCGCCACCGCCCACTACATGGGGATGCTCGCCACCGTGATCAACGGACTGGCGCTGCAGGATGCGCTGGAGAACGAAGGCGTGCCGACCCGCCTGCAGTCCGCAATCCGGATGGAAGGGGTTGCCGAACCCTACATCCGCCGACGCTGCCTGCGACACCTGGAAAAGGGGCGCGTCGTGATTCTCGCGGCGGGGACCGGCAGCCCGTTCGTGACAACCGACACCGCCGCCGCTCTCCGGGCGCGAGAGATCGAGGCCGACATCCTGCTCAAGGCGACCCGCGTCGACGGCGTGTACGCCGAAGACCCGGAAAAGAACCCGCATGCCGTCCGCTACTCGCAGATCTCCTTCCAGGACGTGCTGCGACAGGGGCTGCAGGTGATGGATGCGCAGGCGATCCACCACTGCATGGAGCACGGGATTCCGATCGTGGTGTTTAACTATCTCCGCGAGGGGAACCTGCACCGGGCCGTCGCCGGCGAGCGGATCGGCACGCTCGTGCATCCCGGCACGACAGTCGAGTCCCCTGGCGGATGACGGGACGGTCAGGGAAATCGAGGACGCGAAGTTGCCCCTGTCCGCGGCCGGCCGGTTCCGACACCAACAACTGTTCTCCGGGGTTGCCGTTGAGGTTCACCGAAACAATGTGTCAGGGCTGTCCCTGGGACGGCAGCGGCGCGATCGCCGGTTGTGTCGTTGCCGGCTGGTTCTTCAGCAGGAAGATGTAGTACGGCACGCCGTTGATCTCTCCCTGCTTCTGCTTCCTTGACGGCGACGGATTGGGGGCCAATGCGCCGGGACTCCAAGGTGTTGCATCGGTGAAATCCAGCACGCGTACGCCATTTTTCTCCTCGACGGCCGTCAACCGTTGTTCCAGCCGCGCCACCGTTTCCCGCAGCGTCTGCACCTCCTTCTCCAGCTCGGCCACGCGGTCCCCCTCCGCCGGTGCCTCCT
>CAZWGW010000449.1:0-6195 GCA_964633565.1 uncultured Planctomycetaceae bacterium | reverse complement strand
CGCAGTCGATCGCCCGCCAGTGCGACGTGCCCCGGGTTGCCCCATTCCATGGCCGCCCAGCCGAAGCACGTCTCCGTCGCCGCGACTTCCAGGTGGTCCCGGTCGTATTCACGCAACTGAATCTCATAGGCGCGTTCCAACATGTTCATAGCAGGAACGTAATTCGCGTACGTGGCCTCGATCCGCGCCAGCGCCGTGAGGGCGCGCGCGCCGTCGGCGTTCTCGATTTCTCGTTCCTGTTCCCGGATCTGGACCGCCTCTGCCAGTAGCGGACGTGCCTCGCGCAGCATGCCCAGACTGAGTGCAGTCAGCCCCACCGAGGTGAGCAACTTCGCGCGCACCAGCGGCCGGTCGTGCAATGCGCCGCGCAATCGGTGTGCGCCCAGTGTCACAATCTGACGGGCCGTCAGGTCGGCCGCCGACTGCGGGAGTTGTTGATGAAACCCGCTGCCGTCAAACCCCGTGACGTCGGCCGATCGGAATAGCTGTTCCAGGAACTCGGTCGTCTGTTGGGCGACTGCTGCTGCTGCAATCGCATGCTCCTCTGATCGCTGTGCATTGTTGCGGGCGTTGGCGGCGGCGTTTCGCGCCTGCTCCGCGGCCACACGCAGGCCGCGCTCCTTGTGGCGAGCGGAGTTCATCGCCAGCGCCACGATGATTGAACCGACCGTCACACCCATCAGCAGCAACACAATCGTCGCAGAGAGCACCGCCACCGCGCGATTGTGCCGCGCCCACCTCCAGGCCCGTTCCATGCGCCTTGAGCGTTGTGCGCGCACTGCGTGTCCCTCCGCGAACCGCCGCAAATCCTCCGCCACTTCCCCCGCACTCGCATACCGGTCTCCCGCCGACTTCTCCAGGCACTTCAGGACGATCGTCTCCAGGTCGACCGGCACGTCCTTCCGCACCTTCCTCGGAGGCCGCGGCTCGTCGAACAGGATTTGCCGCAGCAGTTCCGACCGCGTCGGCGCCTCAAACGGAGCGCGGAGCGTGAGGAGTTCGTACAGCGTCACGCCAAGCGAATAGACGTCGGTACGGTGGTCGATCCCCAGCCGCTGGCCGGAGGCCTGCTCGGGGCTCATGTAGCGGAGCGTCCCCATCAGTTCGCCGCTCAGGGTGAGTTCGGCCCCGGTTTCGATGTGGGCCAGGCCGAAGTCGGCGACCCAGACGCGCCCGCGGCCGTCGATCAGCAGGTTGGAGGGCTTGACGTCGCGATGGATGACCCCCTGCTCGTGCGCGTGGTGCAGGGCCTCGGCCGCTTCGATGCCGATGCGGGCGACGGTGCGGAAGAACTCTGCACGCTGGCCGCGGTCGGTCGAGAGGGCGGCGAGGACGGGGGTCTCGGCCATGCTGGGACGGAGCGCGGGCGTTTCCACCAAGTCCCTCGCTAACGCTTCGGGTTTCGATTCGTTGTCCCTCGCTAACGCTTCGGGCTGGTGTGCATTGCCCCTCGCTGACGCGTCGGGTTTCAATGGCGAATGACGATCGGTTTCCGTTCGTCGCTCGGACTGGTTGATGCGCCGCAGGTGGGCGAGGATTTCGGCCAGCGACTGGCCGTCGATCAGCCGCATCGCGTAGTAGTGGACTCCCCGCTCACAGCCGACGCCGTAGACGTCGACGATGTGCGGGTGGTTGAGCTGCGCGGCCGCGAGCGATTCGTTTTTGAACCGCTGCAGTTGGCGGCTGTCGAGGACGGAGGCGAACGGGAGGATCTTGAGGGCGACGCGCCGCTGGAGGGAGATCTGCCGGGCTTCGTAGACGACGCCCATGCCCCCTTTGCCGAGTTCGCGGAGGATTTCGAAGTCGCCGAGTTGCTTCGGGACCTCGGTCTCGATTGAAGAGCCCGACAGGTCCGATGCCGAGCCGGCGCTGCTGCTGGAGGTGCGCAGGTCGACGACCATTTCGGCGGCTTGGATGAGACCGTCGAGGCGGTCGGCGTGGTGCGGGAAGCGGGCGAGGAGCGCGTTGCGATCGGGGATGCGCCCCTGGCGGACGGCTTCGATCAGTTCGTCGGTGAGATCGACAAGCTCTTGCTCAGGAATGGCCGGTGATGGCGCCGTGGTACGGAGAGGTGGGTCAAGTCGCATGATGTGCCCCCGGGCAATGAGGCGTGGGACGAATCGAACGTAGGACGGATTGGTAATCCGTCCGTCTGGGAAAATGCGTGCAACGTTGCGAGAGAGGTCGTTTGTGCGTCGACTGTGAACATGGACGGATTACCAATCCGTCCTACGGGCTGAGCGGCATGACTACGGAACCTGAGCGCTGACCCGCGCGGACACCAATATGCCGACGCGCGAGGGATTTTCCCACTCGACGGAAAGAATTCGGGAGAACGGGCGCACTTACGCATCCTCGGAGACCGCCCCCATCCGGCCTCGTGCCGGTGGAGCGACGGATTCTGCACAAACCGCGCAACGACGTCACTCTCCGCCCCCGCCCGGCTCGCCCGGGTGGAGCGCGGGATTGGATTCGTCGCGAGGCCAATCCTTCGCTCGACCGGGACAAGCCCGGTCGGGGCGGAAGATTGGAGAAACGAGCCGCGTAGTGCGGAATCCCCCGTCCACCGGGACGAGCCCGGCGGGGCGGTTGTGTGATCCGAGCGAGTTAAGTGTTACCGGAAGACGTCCCGTTTCGCCCTGTGCCTCGAACGGTTGGAAAACCGCCCGGCGTGTGGCATATCTGGTAACCGTTCGAGTCCAGACTCTTAGGGCTGCCCCGTGCAGGCTAAAGCCTGTACTCCAACGGGACGCAGGCTGAAGCCTGTACTCCAACGGCGGCCAATCATGCTGCAACCCCTGAACTTGAATTGCCTTACAATGTCTGATCCGGAACCGGACGTCCTGCTGGAACGGGCCGCCCGCGGGGATCAGTCGGTGCTGGCCGACCTGTTTGACAGGTACCGGGACCGGCTGCGATCGATGGTCGCTGCGCGGATGGACCCGCGGATGGCCGGGCGGACAGATCCGTCCGACGTGGTGCAGGAGGCGTTTCTGGAGGCGCACCGGCAACTCTCCGACTATCTGCGGGACCGTCCGCTGCCGTTCTATGTCTGGCTGCGGCAGCTTGCATGGCAGAAGCTGCTGCAGGCGCATCGGCGGCACGTGCGCTCGCAGCGACGGAGCGTGAAGCGGGAGCGGGACCTGGAGCGGGTGCTGATCGACCGCTCGACGGCGCGGCTGGCGGACCTGCTGGCGGGGCGCGGCCCCAGCCCGAGCGCGCTGCTTGACCGCAAAGAACGACGGCAGCGGGTGCTGGAGGCGCTGCAACAACTTAGCCACGACGACCGCGAAGTGCTGCTGCTGCGGCTGGTGGAGCAGCTTTCGATCCGCGAGACGGCCGAAGTGCTGGGGATTGCCGAAGGGACAGTCGGGTCGCGGCAGTTCCGGGCGCTGGAGCGGTTGCGGGAGCTGCTGGACGTGCCGTAGGAGCTTGCGCCGTCAGAGGGCGCCCCGCTGTGGCGACATTCCGCACCAGCACGTCGCAAATCCTCCAGTTTTCTGGGAAAGAAACCAGCGTCAGGGCATATCTGTGAGCCTGGCCGGCAACGGTCGGCATCGTGCCGGAATCACGGCCACTGTCGTTGCCCGACGATTGATCATCCCCACCCTGGACTGGAGACTCACGATGAGTTGCACGCTTCGTCCCCGGCAGATCTGTCTGGCCGCCGCGGCGGCCCTGGCGATTGTTGCGGGCAGTTCCTGGCTGTCGGCCGCCAAGCCGCCGCCGCCGCCACCCCCGCCAGCCAACCTGACCGGAATCATCTTTCACGAACGGAGCGACGGCCCCTGGGCGGTGCGCGCGGACGATACGGGGGCGACACCCGTTGCCGGGTCTGGCCCGTGCTTCCACGCGCAAGGACCGGACCCGTTCCACGACCGCTGGTATCTCACGCGGTTGCAGACTGGTCAGTACGACCTGGTGACGTATGTGAATGACTTCACCGGCCAGGTCGTGACCGATGGCCCCTGGCCGCACTACGACCTCTTCGCCTACCGTTCCTCGCCAGGTGATCCGACGCAGATCGAGACGGTGCAGTTGACCGATCTCTTTGGAATCCTCCGCATGTCCTCGCACGGATGGTCTTGGGATTCCAACGAGGATCCGCTGACCAGTTTCGTCGCCGTCGGGGGATTAGACATTCGTTCTTCGTTCGCCGAAGTCGACGGGCAGACGTCGTACGACCGTCGCCAGTCGCCCGATTGCGAAGTCCGACTCCCGCTGACGGCCTCCGCGATTACGGCCGGCTGGCTGAACGACGACTTTGTCCCGTATCGCCCGGCCGTGCCGAGCGATCTGGATTCGCTGCTGGTGCCGGTCGGCTATTCGGCACTGCCATCCACAACCCTGAATGGAGAATTCCTGCTGTTTGCCAATTCCAACCGGAAGGCATTGCTGCTGGACCCGAGCAACCTCGACGTCAACAACCCGCACTCTGTCGTGTGGGACGGGAATACGGAGGGGGAGCCCAGCAATTTTCATGGAAGCTGGTTCAGCAACGTATCGCCGCAGATTTCTCCGGACGGTACGAGCGTGGTCGGCATCAACGCATACTCTGATTCTCGCGGCGGCGTATGGGTGCTGTCGCTGGACCGCAGCTTTCCGCCGCGGCAGTTGGTGAAGAACTCGCTAAGGAGCGCACAGAATTGGACCCGCTACGAAACGGCGTTCTTTTCGCCCGACTCGCAGTACGTCTTGTCGTCGCAGGCAATCAACAAGAATGGAAACTTCAGCGGAGGCCGGTTCATCTTTCCCGCCGCGGGCGGGGCGGCAGTGAAATCACTCTCCAACGTCAACCAGTGGATCACTCGGTGGGTGTCGTCCGACCCGGCGCCGTGAATGATTTGATTCGCTTGAACGGCGGCCTGCCCGGGCGCACATTGCGTCCGGGCATTTTGCGTTTGAGGGTTGAGTTGCACAATCGGCACGCCCGGTTCCATTCGGCTTGCGCGAGTGTCGACGGCTGCAGCGTGGTTTGTTGTGAAGTGGGGCGGATGGAGGTGCTGGAGGACGGTCGATGCCACATCGGACTGGGGGGTGTGACGCGTGTTCCTTTTTTGAAGCACCGGCCGCAAATGTGTCACGCGACGCTTGATCCGCGGCGAGGTGACGCGCTATCGCGATGCGCGCGATATGGCATCCGCGGCTGCGCAATCCCAACCCGGATCAGGGGTTCCACAGCCCCTTCCGCCGCTTGACATCCGGAACGCCGATTCGTATCTTTAACCGACTCAGCCGCTTTGACTTTTGTCGTTTTGGAGCGTTGCTGTGCTGTCCGCAGAGAGGGATGTCCCTCTGAAGGAGAGCAGAGAACGGTAATGGTGTTGACCAGTCAGGCGCTGAACAACGGAGTCGGTGCAGCGGCCTTCGCCTCGGCCCGAACGTGGGCGATCCGGTGGGATCGTCAACTGTTCGTGCCGGTACGCGACCACGTGACACGAGGTTGCTTATGTAAGCGTTGGTGATCAATCACAGGCCGGTGCGTCCGACTCCGGCAGGCGGATTCCTCACCCAGGGTCCGTCCGCCGCGGCGGACTATTGAGTCCCGGCCGTCGCGGCAACACAAAAGTGGGACTCGCACCCACTTTTTTTGTTTCCCGACAGGAGCGAAATCGATCGACCAACCGCAACCCGCGTAGTCACTTTGCACGCCCCCCGGTCCGGATCGCGGAACGGACCGATCGGCGGCGCGTCAATCGTGTATCCCTCAGCCGGCGGCAGGACGTCATGAACAGCACCGAAGTCCTCAGGATCGTCGATGCGATCCATCGCGACAAGAATATCGACAAGGAGATCGTGTTCGAGGGAATCGAACAGGCGATCCTGTCGGCCGCCAAGAAACACTACGGCGAGGAGGCCGATCTCTTGGTCCAGATCGACCGCCAGTCGGGCGTGGTGGTGGCCAGGCTGCAGGGACAGGACATACCCGAAGAAGAGATGGACATGCTGGGGCGGATCGCCGCCCAGACCGCCAAACAGGTGATGATCCAGAAGATCCGCGAGGCGGAGCGGGATTCGCTGTACGACGAATACTGGGAGAACCGGTCGCACCTGGTGACCGGCACGATCACCCGGATCGACCACGGCGTGGCCATCGTCAACCTGGGGAAGATCGAAGCGCTGCTCCCCAAGAGCGAGCAGATCCCCGGCGAGTCGCATCACGTCAACGAGCGGGTCCGCGCGGTCGTGCTGGAC
>CAZWGW010000448.1:0-6197 GCA_964633565.1 uncultured Planctomycetaceae bacterium | reverse complement strand
CCTTCGTCGAGTCGGAAACCTCCCCCAGGTCGCTGAGCCGGATCGGCATGCCATTGACTGTCTCGACGACCAGGTCCGGAAAGTCGCGGGCATGCCCGACGCGCCCCAGGGTCCGCAGCGCGCGTTCGCGGACCCCCTCGTCGACGCGACCCCCGGGGACCTCGGCGTTCTGCCGCACGAGCGCCTCGCGGACCTGCAGGATCGACAGGTGGTGCGCCGCGAGCCGCCTTGCGTCGATCGTCACCTGCACGGCGCGGTCGGCCGATCCGGCGATCTGCACCTGCCCCACCCCCGGCGCGGACTCGATCACATTCTTCACGAACCGGTCGGCGAGCAGGTACAACTCCGTGGGCGAATGCGGTCCCGACACGGCGAGCGTGATGATCGGTGACGAATCGGTGTCCTGCTTCTGCACGACCGGGGGATCGAGCCCCGGCGGCAGCCGGTTGAGGACGCTCGCGACCGCATCGCGTACGTCCTGAACGGCCGCGTCGATGTTCCGCGTGAGATTGAACGTCACGAGGATGAACGCCTGCCCGTCGCTGGAGATCGAGCGCAATTCGTCGATCCCCGCGACTGTGGCGACCGCGTCCTCGATGATCTGCGCCACCTCCGACTCGACCTCTTCCGACGCCGCCCCCGGATACGTGCACCGGACGTAGACCGTCGGCATGTCCATATTGGGGAAGCGGTCGACCCCCAACTGGGAGAACGAGGCGATGCCGGCCACGACGAGCGCCATGATGAGCATCAGGGCGAACACCGGGCGGCGCACGCAGATTTCAGCCAGCCAGTACACGGAAGCGTCCTGTCAGTTCGCAGTGGTCACGGGCCGCCCGTCGACTCGGCGCCGCCTGAATCGTCTGACCGATTCGTCGCCGCGGCAGGGCTCACTTCGGCATCCGAACGAGGCTTTCCCGCGTCCGAAATGCCTGTCGGCGCGGGCGGTTCAAACAGCCGCGTCACCGCGTCAATGCGCGCGATCCGTCCCTTGTCCGCCTGCCAGAGGATCACGTCCCCGACGTTGACGCCGCCAGTAATCTCGATCAGGCCGTCGCGGCGCTTCCCGGTGAACACGATCTGCTCAGATGTCTGGCCGTCGACGACCTTCCACACCTTTTCCGCGCCGGCGAATTCGGTGACGGCCGACGCCGGCACGGCGATCGCCTCAGCGCTCGTGTCCAGCACGACGGCCGCTTCCGCGAACAGGCCGGTCGTCAACCGGCCGTCGGAATTGTCCAGTTCAACCTCAAACAGCAGCGACCGGCTCAATTCATCGAGCGTCGGGCTGATGCGCGTCACCAGTGCCGCCCTCGGATCAGAAATCGATTCGATCTGCAGCGTGACCTGCTGGCCGAGGGCCAGTTTCCGCGCGTGCCGCTCGGGGAGCATGCCGCGGAAATGCAACGGGTTCGTGCGGACGATCGTGGCGATCGGCTGTCCGACCTGCACAAAGCTCCCCGGCGCGACGTGCCGCTGTTGAACCAGGCCGTCAAACGGTGTGAGGACGACTGAGTCATTGAGTCGCTGCCGCGCCAGGGACAGTTCGGCGCTCCGCACGCCGATCAACGCGATTTTCTCGTTGACGCTGTTGACCGCCGAAGCGTATCGGGCCGCCGCGACCTCGGCCGCGGCGATCACCTGTTCGAGATCGGCCTCGGTCACGGCATTCTGCTTCCGCAGTTGCTGCCACCGCTCACTCTTGGCGCGGGCTTCGTCCCACAGTGCTTTCTCTTCACGGACCGGCGGGGCGTTCTCGGGCTTGAGGTGTTCGACCGGTTCGTCCGGCTTCAGCCCGACGGCGGCACGAGCCTGCAGGAGTTGGGCCTCCGCCTGGGTGACTTGCAGCCGGAATTCCTCCTGATCGAGCGTTGCCAGCGGCGCATTGGCCCGTGCCGTGTCCCCCAACTCGACGTGGACCTGCGACACGCGCCCGGCCACCTTCGCGCCGACCACGGCGATTTCGTCGGCAAACAGGCTCCCCTGCGTCCGGACGATCGTCGGCCAGTTACACTTCTGGACGTTGAGCACCTCCGCCTTGATGACCGGGAGTTCGGAGCGTGTCCCCGCCTCCGGCGGCAAATTGTTCCCGCAGCCGCCGCACAGGATGCCACAGACGCAAAGGCAGTTTGCTGCCGCCCAACGAGATGATCGGCTCGATCGCATTCGACAGAGGTCGGGCATGGCGCTGAGTCTGGAAGGAACTTCCGCGCGTCTCAATCTCATATCGGAGCAGGTTGATAACTTGGCTGTCAATTCCCAACCGCGGATCTTTTTCTGCGGACAGGGGAATTCGCGTCAATCAGACCGGTCCCGCAAACTGGATTCACCGCGCAAACAAAGAAACCCGGCTTCGCGGCGGAGCCGGGTTTCCAGGCCGGTTTGACGGCGCGTCGTTCGCGGGCGTCACCTGTGCGCAGCGTCTATTTCGCCGCGGCAAGGACGGCGTCGTAGTTCGGATGTTCGGCAATCTCCTTCACGTATTCGACGTGTTTGACCTTGTCGTCGGCCCCGACAACGAAGATCGCGCGTGCAAAGCACCGATCGAGCGGCCCCCCCTTGATCAGCACGCCGTAGTCCTGTCCGAATTTTGCCGTGCGATGGTCGCTCAGGCACTGCACCTTGTCGACCCCTTCGGCCCCGCACCAGCGCTTCTGGCCGAACGGCAGGTCCGTGCTCACGACCAGCACGGCGACGTTGGCGAGTTTGGCGGCTTCGTCGTTGAACCGCTTCGTCTCCGCGTGGCAGACGGGGGTGTCCAGCGACGGGACCGTCGCGATGATCCGTGTCTTGCCGGTGGACGCTTTCAGCGTGACGTCTTCGAGCCCGTTGTTCTGCAGCGTGAAATCGGGGGCCTTGTCGCCGACCTTGAGTTCGTTCCCGGCCAGTTGGACCGGGTTGCCCTTGAGTGTGACCGTGGCCATAGTGGTTGCTCCTTCCTCAGGAAAATGGGGTTGATCCGCGTGTGTCCTGTGCTTCGGAGTATTGCGGAAACCGCCTCCCATTCCAAGCGTCGCCCGCAGGCCGGTTCCCGGCGTAAAATCGCGATTTGCGGTCCGAACACATGTCCCGCCGGGCGTGTCCCGATGCCATGAACTCCCCCGTACACATCGACGGCTCCCACGGCGAAGGGGGCGGACAGATCCTCCGCTCGTCGCTGACGCTCGCGCTGATTACCGGTCGGTCAGTCACGATCGACCGCATTCGCGCCGGGCGCGAGCGGCCCGGGTTGATGCGGCAGCACCTGACGTCGGTTTCGGCGGCGGTTGAAATCTGCAACGGCGTCGTTCACGGCGCGGACATGGGCTCGCAGCATCTGACGTTTGAACCGGGCACGGTTCGGCCCGGGAACTACCGGTTCAGCGTGGGAACGGCCGGGAGCGCGACCCTCGTGCTGCAGACCGTGTTGCCGGCATTGCTGATTGCCGACGGACTATCACAGCTTGTGCTCGATGGGGGGACCCACAACCCGTGGGCGCCGCCGTTTGATTTTCTGCAGCGGGCTTACATCCCCCTGGTGAATCGCATGGGCCCGCAGGTCCAGCTCTCCCTGGAGCGGCCCGGCTTCTACCCGGCTGGCGGGGGCCGTTTGACCGTACTCGTGCAGCCGGCGGCGGCGTTGGCTGGATTTGATCTGCTGGAACGCGGTAAGGTCAGGGCACGCCGCGTACGGGTCCTGTTGTCGAACCTGCCGTCCCATGTTGCGCAGCGTGAGATCGACACCATCCTGCAGAAGACCAACTGGCGCCGGGACTGTTGCACCGTAGACGAAGTCTCCGCCGCCGGTCCCGGCAACATTGTTTCGATCGAGCTGGAGAGTGCATGCGTGACGGAAGTCTTCACTGGATTCGGGAGACTGGGGGTCCGTGCCGAGCGTGTGGCCGGGGAGGCACTGCGGGAACTGCGCGATTACGAACGCTCCGGTGTTCCCGTCGGGCCGCATCTGGCGGACCAACTCCTGTTGCCGCTGGGGATCAGCGCCTGGCAGCCGGGTGACGAGGGCCGGCAGCGGGGCGGATCGTTCCGGACGATGAACCTGACGCCCCATGCAACGACACACATCGAGGTGCTGCGCGCATTCCTGGGCGTTTCGATCGCGGTGGAGGCGTCGGACGCGGACCAGAGCTGTTGCGTGCGAGTCGCGCCACCGGAGTAACCGGGAACGATCGGCGGGATGCCGCCGCCGGAGTTCGCTCTGTCGGCCTGTGAGCCGGCGAGGCTCACTCCGCCGGCCTGTGAGCCGGCGAGGCTCACTCCGCCGGCCTGTGAGCCGGCGAGGCTCACTCCGCCGGCCTGTGACTTGCGGCGAGGATCAGGGACGTCCCGTCAGGCCGTCCCGTGGCGCGTGGCACCAGCCGGATCCCTTCGCCCGTCCAGAGCAGGGCGAGATCCTCTCTGGACCATTCTTCACGACCGACGGACGGGTCGGCGACGAGAAAGCCGCCCCGCTCCGTCACGTGCAGCAATACAACGGAGTGCGGCGTTCCGGGGATCCAGCCCCACTCGGTCTGGTAGCGGATATCCGCAAACGCATCCCGTCTGAGTTCCACTTCGAGGATGGCTGGTCCCTCCAGACCGTTTCGCAGGTCATCCAGAGACGACCGGAATACTTCGACTTCCCAGGGTGTCTCCGCGGTCTTGAGCTTCAACCCCCGGTAGATGCCTTTCCATGTCGTCCCCTGCCGCGTCAGACACAGGTCCGCCATTTCCTGCTCGCGTGCAGGAATCTGGAATTGCCGGAGCAGCGTGGCGGCCGCGGCCGCAGCGCACGTCGACCGTGTTGTCTGGAGGCAGATCTCCCCTTCCCACTGGTTGCGGCAAGTTGGGGCCTGGCCCAATACGGGCTGCACTGTGGCGTACAGCGCCACCGCGAACAACACTCCCGTTGAGAACCAGCAGCGGGCCTGGCTGTTGCGAATGCGGCCCCAGACAAGCCCCGCCAGGACGCCGATCAGCGGCAGGAACCAACTTCCCACGATAATCAGGTTGGGAACCGGGAGGAACCGCGCGAGACGCACATCGTCCCAGAACCAGCGGATATAGCTGAGCAGCACCGCGACGGTGATCAATGCCAGCAGATCGTAGAGCCACTTGGGGGCGTGACGGGCGAAACGCCGGGTCGCGGCGAAAAACACCGCTCCCAGCCCCGTCATGCAGGCAATTCCAAGATAGAGGTCCGTCATGGCAGTCACCTGTGCTCCCTGGCCTGGTGCCGCTCAGTTCAGACTTCGAATCGGGACGTCCATTTCCCGCCGCCACATTCACCCTCGCCGTCGTTGCAGTGTCTCAGCTCCCGTTGGTGTGGCGATTCGAAGTCCCAAGTCGTGCTGTCAATTGGTCATCGGACTGAACCCGACGACCGCTCCCGAATTTTCATCAATTCTTCACATTTCGCCAAGACCAGAAATCCGACCATCGAGAACCTGAAGCAGTGGCCCCGGCCCAGGGGGTTTCCCCCAACTCTATCTCATGGACGCGCCGGACGGAGTCATTTTGCCCGCTTGAATCCCCCGGACTCAAAGTCCTGCTGCGCCTTGGCCTCCTGCGCGGCGGAGACGTCGGGGTTTGGCGCGGTATCCGCCTCGACCTCGCCACGAATCCATTTGACCGCGGTGGTGATCGACTGCAGGAACGCCTCGTTCGTCCAGGTCTGCTCGTTATGGCCGAGGTTGTTGAAGTACACACGCCCCTGGCCGTATTCCTTCACCCAGCAGACCGGGACGTGGAAGCCGTATTTCGTATCCACTTCGTTGTCGGTGGGGCTTTTCGAGTAATCGAGGCTCATCAGGACGCGAACCTTTTTCGGCTGCCAGTTCCGATACATATAGATCTCGTCCTTCACCACGAACTCCTTCCCGAACGGCCTGACGCAGGGGTGGTCCGGATCGTGGACCGTGAGCGTGACAGTCGAGCCGGCGTTCCAGGGATGTCGGATGAACGTGCCGCCGATCATGTCCCAGTACGGCTCGTAGTCGTGGAGGGTGTCGGCGGCCGAGTGGAAGCCGAGCACGCCGTGCCCCTTCTGGGGCAGCCATTCCTTGAAGAAATACTCCCGGTCGGCGTCGGCAATCGGGAGTTCGAGCGTCGTGTAGAACGCGACGATGTCGTAGCGCTGCAGGTTGGCCCTGGTGAAATCGGCGGCGCAGTCCTGCGTGCAGTCGACGTCGAACAGTCCGGTCTGCTGGCCGAGTTGGGTC
>CAZWGW010000447.1:0-6197 GCA_964633565.1 uncultured Planctomycetaceae bacterium | reverse complement strand
GCGACGAAGTTCCAGTCGGTCTTGCCGGAGGAGCGCAGGCCGAGTTCCTCGGGGAATTCGCGCAGGTTGGCCGTGTAATAACCGGCGGCGCGGAACCACTCGGGGAGCGGGCGGACGCCGTCGGGCAGCGGCTGTTTGTTCGGCGTGCGGTGCTGGTGGGCGCCGATGGTGGTCTGGTACATGCCGGTCATGAAGGCGGAGCGGCTGGCGGAGCAGACGGGGGCCGTGGTGTAGGCGCGCGTGTAGCGGACCCCTTCGGCCGCGAGCCGGTCGAGGTGGGGGCTGGTGACCTGCGCTGTGCCGTAGCAGGCGAGTTCGGGGCCGAAGTCTTCGGCGATGAGCCAGAGGATGTTGGGACGGTCGGCGGCGCGGGCAGGCGTGCCGGCGGACAGAGCGGCCAGACAGCAGAGAAAAGATGAGGCGAGGCGCATGTGTTGTTCCCCGATTTCGATTGTGTCGGAGGGCGGCGGTACGCACATTGTGACGCGTGGGCGCGGCGGGACAAGGCGCGAGGGTTTGTAAAACCCCTTCGGGGTAAGTGGTTCGTGGCATCACGTTTCCGGGGGTATCCCGGCGCGCCGGGAAACCCCCGGCTGTGTTGTTAAACCCCTGCGGGGTATGCATTGATTGGTCGCGTGTCCTGCACCGGGGGTAGGCGAAAGCGCCAACCCCCGGCTGTGTTGTGAAACCCCTTCGGGCTAATGGAACGTACCGCTTGACGCGATCGGCGGCATGCACGAACCTGTGCCGGCCGCGCACGCTGCGGCGCAGGGAACATGAGTGCGCAACTAAAGAGCGATGGATCGCCCGCCGACGCGCGCGGGAAAGCGGCTTCCCGCCGGCGACTTCTGGGCCGGCTGCTGGGACTGGGCCTCCGGTATCGACGCGCCTGCCTGTGGATGGTGCTGCTGCAGACGCTGCTCGTCGGCATGAGCCTCGCGGGCCTGGGACTGACGGGGCTCGGGATCGATTTCGTCCGCAGCCAGGTCGATCCGACGTCGGCGCCCCCCGCGTGGCCGTTCGGCTGGTCGCCCCCGGCGTCGTGGTCGGCTCTCCAGGTTGTTGCGCTCGTGGCGGGGGCCGTGCTGTGCGTCGCGCTGTGCAATGCAGCGCTGCGGTTCGGCGCGGCGATCGCGACGGCCGATATCACGCAGCGGATCCTCGTGCAGCTCCGCTCGGACGTCTACGCCAAACTTCAGCGGCTGAGCTTTCAGTTCTTCGACGCCAACGCCAGCAGCTCGATCATCAACCGCGCGGCTGGCGACGTGAACGCCGTACGGATGTTCGTCGACGGCGTGCTGGTCAAAGTGGTGACGACGCTCATCACGCTGGGGGTGTACCTCGTCTACATGCTCAACGTGCACGTGCCGCTGACGATCGTGTGCCTGTTGTCGTCACCGCTGCTGTGGGTGGGGGCGGTCATTTTTTCCCGGATCGTGCAGCCGGCTTACCGCCGCGCGAGCGAACTGGGGGACGAGATGGTCCTCACGCTGGTCGAGAATGTGCAGGGGATTCATGTCGTGAAAGGCTTCGGGCGCGAGGCGGAGCAGATCGACAAGTTCGAGTCGGCCAATCGGCGCATCCGCGACCAGAAGGGGTCGATCTTCCGGACGATCAGCACGTACCAGCCGCTGATGGGTCTCCTGACGCAGGTCAACATGCTGGTGCTGATCGGCTACGGCGGATATCTCGTGATCCATAACGAGATGCGGCTGGGAGCGGGGTTGTTTGTGTTCGCCAACCTGCTGCACGAGTTCGCCAACCAGGTGAGCCAGATCACGAACATCGCGAATACGATTCAGTCGAGCCTGATCGGGGCCGAACGCGTGTTTGAAGTGCTCGATGCGCCGGTCGCCATTGCCAGTCCGGCGGGCGCATTGCCGCTGCCGCGCGCGCAGGGGGCGGTCGCGTTTCACCAGGTCTGCTTCGAGTATGTGCCGGGGCGGCCGGTGGTGTTCGATATCGACTTCGAAGTCGCGCCGGGGGAGTGCCTGGCGATCACCGGCGAAACCGGGGCCGGCAAGAGCACGCTGCTGAGCCTGCTGATGCGGTTCTACGACGCGATCGCCGGGACGGTGCTGGTCGACGGCAGCGACGTGCGGCGGTATGACGTCGACGCACTGCGGCGGAACATGGGGATCGTCTTTCAGGACAGCTTTCTGTTCAGCAACACGGTTGCCGCGAACATCGCGTTCGGGCATCCGGAGGCGACGCAGGAGCAGATCGAGCGTGCGGCGCGGATTGCGGCCGCGCATGAATTCATCATCGAGATGCCGGAAGGGTACGAGACGATTGTCGGTGAGCACGGGGCGAACCTCTCCGGCGGACAGCGGCAACGGCTGGCGCTGGCACGGGCGCTGCTGCTCGACCCGCCGATCCTGCTGCTGGACGATGCGACGTCGGCGATCGACCCGGAGACCGAGCACGAGATCCAGCACGCGCTGGCAGGGGCGACGCGCGGGCGGACGACGATCGTCGTCTCCAGCCGGATCAGCACGCTCCGCCGCGCGGACCGGATCATCGTGCTGCAGAAGGGGCAGATCGCGGCCGAAGGGACACACGCGGAGTTGATGCGGCAGCCGGGGTATTACCGGCGGCTGGCGGAGTTGCAGTTTGCGGACCAGATCGACGAGTTGGAGCCGGCGGTGATACCGATGTCGAAGCGGGCGTGAGGGGATCACGGGACCTGGACGCAGGATGGACTCACAATCAGCGGGCTTACGCCCGCCGCTCGCCGTACGCCGATCGCTGACCCGGCATATCGACCGGGAGGATGAGCCGCGGCAGAGGCCGCTGGAGTTCCGGCTGATCCGCCGGCTGATGAGCTATACCCGGCCGTATGCAGTGAAACGGAACTGGCTGCTGCTGACGGTCGTGCTGAGGTCGATTCAACTGCCGGCGCTGACGTGGGTGATTGCGGCCGTCATCAAGGGGCCGGTCGAGCGGCGGGACCTGGGTGGAGTGGCGTGGGGGGCGGCGGGCTTTGCGGCGCTGGCCATTTTCACACAGATCGTAATGCACTACCGCCAGCGGCTGGCGCTGGAACTGGGGGAGGCCGTCGTGTGCGACGTCCGCAATGCGCTGTTCGCCCATCTGCAGCGGATGCCGATGAAGTGGTTTCATCGCACGAAGGTGGGGCGGGTCATCAGCCGCATGACGTCGGATATCGAAGATGTGCGGATCGGCGTGCAGGAAGTGCTGTTCGTGAGCCTGGTGCAGGTCGGGCAGATGCTGGTCGCCGCGGCCGCCATGCTGTGGTACGACGCGACGCTGTTCCTGATCGTCCTGGCTCTCGCGCCGGTGATCTGGTTCATCAACAACCACTTCCACCGGCGGCTGAGCACGGCGCTGCGGAACATGCGCGAATCATTCAGCCGCGTCACGGCGACGCTGGCCGAGTCGGTGATCGGCATCCGCGTGACGCAGGGGTTCGTGAGGCACGAGGAGAACGCCCGCATGTTCGAGGAGCTGGCGACGGACCATTCGCGGTACAACACCGTCGTGATGCGCACGCACGGGCTGTTCATCCCGCTGCTGGAACTGAACAACCAGGTGTTTATTGCAGTGCTGCTGCTGATCGGTGGTTACCGCGTGCTGCGGCCGGAGGCGCTGACCGACGTGGGTGACCTGGTGGGGTTCTTCTTCATGGCCAACCTGTTCTTTTCGCCGATCTCGGTGCTGGGGAACCAGTACAACCAGGCGATGACGGCGATGGCCGAGGCCGAGCGTGTTTTCCGCATGCTCGACACGACGCCCGAGTGGCACGATCCCCCCGGAGCGCTGATTCTTCCGCGGATTTCCGGGAGAGTGGAGTTCGACCAGGTCACGTTCGGATACGATCCGGCGCGACCCGTGCTGCATGACCTGCGGTTCGTCGCCGCGCCGGGCCAGACGGTGGCGCTGGTGGGGCACACCGGCAGCGGGAAAACGTCGATCGTCAACCTGATCGCCAAGTTCTACCTGCCGACGTCGGGGCGGGTGCTGGTCGACGGGCA
Organism: uncultured Planctomycetaceae bacterium; assembly: GCA_964633565.1. Classification (GTDB taxonomy): domain Bacteria; phylum Planctomycetota; class Planctomycetia; order Planctomycetales; family Planctomycetaceae; genus CAZWGW01. Next base: position 2,202 of record CAZWGW010000447.1, on the reverse strand, counting down.
CGACATCACCCGGGTGAGCCAGGATTCGCTGCACCGGCAGATGGGGATCGTGCTGCAGCAGAATTTTCTGTTTCACGGCTCAGTGGCGGACAATATCCGGGTCGGCAAACCCGATGCGGCGTTCGAGGAAGTCGTCCGGGCGGTGCGTCAGCTCGACTGTCTCGATCTGCTGGCGTCGCTGCCGCGGGGGTTCGATACGCAGGTCGGTGAACGCGGGGTGACGCTGTCGGTGGGGCAGAGGCAACTGATCTGTTTCGCGCGGGCGCTGCTGGCCGACCCGCGCATCCTGATCCTCGATGAAGCGACGAGCAGCATCGACAGCCAGACGGAGGCGCGGCTGCAGGCGGCTCTGCGGGTGCTGCTCGCAGGCCGGACGAGCTTCGTGGTGGCGCACCGGCTGAGCACGATCCGACATGCCGACCAGGTGCTGGTGCTCGACCACGGGCGGATCGTCGAGCGCGGCCGTCACGACGAATTGCTGAGGCAGGGTGGCGTCTATGCCAGCCTGTACCGGCGCTTTGCGCAGTCCACTTGACCGACCGCAGCCGATTGCTGTGGGACTTGAGGGGAATCCTGCGCGAAATCATGTCTATACCGGCTGGCGCGAACAGTTTAGAGACAGTCGACTCCTGCGACTTTTCGGGGTCCGGGGAGGAACCTGTGGTTGCGCGTCCACATGGTCGACACTCTATCGGTCCCGCATCGATGGATGTCGATCGGTTCCGCGGAACATGGGAAAACTGGGTGACTTTTCCGGTTTGGGTCCAGTGTCCGGACTCCAGACCCGATAATCCTGGTATTCCGCGCGAATCGGATCACGCGATGCGCGGCGAGTGACGACGGAGCGGCGGTTGTCGGCCAGCAGGAGGGTCGCACCGTGGCGGTCCGTGTGAATGGCCCGTTGGTTTGTGGCGCGACCAGCGACACGGCGGAACGCGACGGGAACGAAGTTGACAGCGTGCCTGACAGGAGTTGCCTGCCCCCATGGTCGTCCGATCGCTGCCGGTTCGAGTCGTCTCCTGCACCTGTGTCATCTTCTCCCTGGCGGTTGTGGCCCAAGCCGGCGCCACTCCCTCGCAGCCCGGGACGGAACTGCAGAGCCCGAAAGAGCCGCTGATTCAACTGGTCGATGACGCCGTCGACCGCACGACCCGGCGATATCTCGAAGCGACGCAGCACACGCCGTGGCAGATCATGCACGGGCTGCTGGCGCTGCGGAAGGACTACGTGATCAAGCACAACGGCCAGCCGGTCAACGCGCTGCAGTGGATTTCGAACGGAGCGACGTGGCAAAAGGAGTACTGGTTCGAGGCGACGCCCTACGGGGCGAAGGCGCATCCCTACAGCGTCACCTACTGGTTCGAGGGGCACGTGAACCAGTTCCTGGCGATCACGTCGATGTGCAATCTGCCGCTGGACCACGAGTTCCGCGTCAAGGACGGCAAGGTGGTGACGATGGCCGACATGGTGCGGCACGCGCAGAAGTGCACCACTGAACGGGAAGAGACGACCTGGACGCTGTGGTTCCTGTCGAACTACCTCGACCAGGATACCCAGTGGACCACCTACGACAACCAGGCGTGGAGCATGGAGCGGCTGGTGCGGATAAACAACCAGGCGCAGGTCACGACGGCGCCGTGCGGCGGGACGCACCAGTTGTTCGCTCTGGCACTGGCCCGGAATTCGTACATGCAGAAGCACGGGCGTCTGAACGGCGCGTGGCTGGAAGCGGATCAGAAGCTGCAGTCATACATTGCGGCGGCGAAAGCGGGACAGAACCCGGACGGAACGTTCTCATCCGCGATGTTCAAGGGGCGCGGCTACAGCAACGACTTCAACGAGCGGATCAAGACCTCGGGGCACATGCTGGAATGGCTGATGGCGGCGCTGCCGGAACGGCGGCTGAGCGAGCCGTGGGTGAAGAGCGGCGTGGAGGCCGTCGCGCGGGACCTGATCAATAATGCGAACCAGCCGGCGGATTGCGGCCCGCTGTATCATGCGTTGCACTCGATCATCCTCTACCGTGACCGCGTCGCGCCGAAGGCGACGCCGTCGTCGCAGCCCGCAACCGAGCTGGCGAAGAGCGACCCGCCGGTCGGTCCGAAGCCGGTGGAACAGACGCCGGCGCCAGAAGTGAAGCCCGAACCGAAGGTCGCGGTCGTGGAGAAACCGGAGCCGAAGGCCGCGGAACCGACGCCCGCC
>CAZWGW010000446.1:1809-6202 GCA_964633565.1 uncultured Planctomycetaceae bacterium | reverse complement strand
GGCGGAATGCGTTTACAAAGGAGGAGAAGCGCCGTGTGGTCGTCAGGCCGGGAGAGGAGTTCCGCCTCAGGTATGCGGTGATTGTTCATGACGGGCGGCCCGGGGGCGGATATGATCCACAGGAGGACTTTGAGCGTTATCGGTTCGAATGAATCCCCGACCGGCGTGAGAGCCCCGCATGTTCGTCTCGAAACTTCGCCGGCGATGGACGACACTCGCGATCGTGTTGGTTCCGGTCACGTTCGCCGCGGCGCAGGACCGCGGGTCCGAGCGGCAAGAGCGTCCACTCGATCAGTTGCGGCCGGAGAATATCCCTGAGTACGAACGTCGAGTGGCGGCTGTGCGGAACGGCGGCACGCTGCCTGAGGGTCTGGTGGCGATTCTGGGGGACAGCCGGTGGCAGCATGGCGCTGTCTGCAAAGTGGTCGTGCTCCCCGACGGCAAATCGTGCGTCACGGCGGGCGGAACAACGCTGATCGTGTGGGACTTACAGACGGGCGAGGCGCTCCGCGTGATGCCGCGCGCGTCGACGCAGGAGTTAGTGACGGCTGCGTTGAGCGGGGACGGCCACATTCTTGCAGGCGGCGGGCGCGGCGGTGACGTGACACTGTGGAATCTTCCGGAAGGTCACCTGCGTCATCGCGTCAAGACTGTCGGGGGCGCTGTAGGTTTGCCGCGCGACGGCAGCCGCCTGGTCACGGCGGATTCAAGTCTTGCCGAGATCAGCGTCTGGGACACAGAGTCGAATCAACTGGTCCGGGAAATCGAACCGATTCCAGCCGCGTATGCCGAACTCCAGCAATTGTCGATCGGCGTTTCGCGGGTTTGCGTCAGTCCCGATGGGGCGTTGATTGCGGCCGCACATTGGATTGCAAACCGCGGCGACCCCGCATTGCCGCAAAATGCAACACGGATTGTCCTGTGGGACGCGCAATCCGACAGACCACCGCGGGTGCTCGAAGGACATGCGACGCGTGACATCCGTGTCATGGTATTCAGCTTGGACGGTCGGCGTCTCGCTTCCTGTGGAATTGACGGGCATGTCAAACTGTGGAACGTCGCCGATGGGAGGCTGGTATGGGACTACCAGACGACAATGCGGCGATGGGTGCATGATCTGGCATTTTCTCCCGGCGGAGAGTTCATCTGGGCCCTCGTGAATGAGGAATTGTTCCCGATTGACGTCAAAAATGGACGCGCAGGCACGCCGGTCCGCGTTCCGGCCGACACGACCTGCTTCAGCATTCTGCCCGACGGAGCACACGCCGTAATTGCCGGCCATGGACCTCGCGTCATCAACCTGCGCACTGCACGCCTGGAACGGCCATCCGCGCCTGAAGCGCGCGGTGGCAGGCTGACCGCGGTTGCGTTTCGCACCGATGATGGGCAACTTGCCGCTGCCAGTGAAAATGGACTGATCCTGCTCTGGGAACTCCCGTCCTGCCGTCTGGAGCGCCGGCTCATGGACCATGATTCATGCGTGAATGCCGTTGCGTACAGTCCGGATGGTTCACTGTTGGCCACCGCGGACTGTTTAGGCAACCACTATTTCTGGGAATCGGCAACGGGTCGGCGCATCGAATCACGAACCGGGCCGCTTTTTCCGCGACAGCTTGCATTCGATTCCAGCGGAACTCTTTTGTCATCATTCAACGCGCTGGGACAAATTGACGTCTGGAACTTGTCGACGTGGCAACGGGTGCAGACCATTCACGTCGACAAGAAGTCACTCGGAGCGATTGCGTTCCTTCCAGACGGCAGTGGCTTGTTGACCACGCCGGGCACTGTTGAATTGGACAGCGGTCACGTCATTCGTCCACGTTCTGTTGATCGGTTCATCCCTCCCGATCCTTTCTGGGGTTTGAGTTCAGATGGCACTCGAATTCTGCAAGGCAATCGGATAATCGATTTCGAGAGTGAATCGGAGATTGCCGTGTTGGAGGTTCCCAACGCGCTTACTTCCGCCACATTTGAGCCATCTGGGCGTCGGGTGGGGGGCATCTCCGACGTCGATCAGATTCTGGTCTGCGATGCGGCCAACGGCCGCCTCTTGTGGTCCCAGTCCGGAATTGACCGAGAGGGCCGGAATAACTCGTTCACTTTCTCCCACGACGGCCGCTACCTCGCCTACCCCGCGGGCAACGGCACCGTGCACATCATCCGCATCCCGCTCCCCCCGCCGCAGCCAGAGTGAACGATTCTGGAATGTCCACCGATCCCTCTTCGCCGTCCGATCCCGTGGGCCTCATCGGTCTCGGCCTCCTCGGGTCCGCCATTGCCGAGCGTCTGCTGCGAGCAGGTTTCCCCGTCATCGGCCACGATATCCATCCCGACCGCTGCCGCGAGTTTGCCGCGCTGGGGGGCGAAGTCGCGCGCGACAATGCCGACGTCGCCCGCCGTTGCCGGCGCATCGTCCTCTCGCTCCCCGATTCACGCGCCGTCTCGGCCGTCGTCGCCGAACTGCAGCCGCACCTTGCGCCGGACGCACTACTGATCGACACAACAACCGGCGACCCGACCAAGACCGCGCTGCTGGCCGAGGAACTTGCGGGCCACCGCATCGCGTACGTCGACGCGACGGTCGGCGGCTCCAGCGAACAGGCCCGCCGCGGTGAATTGATCGTCCTCGCGGGCGGCACGGCCGAGGACGTCGCCGACGCCCATGATGTGCTTGCTGCGTTCACCCGCCGGGTGTTCCACGTCGGCCCCTGCGGGAGCGGCGCGCGGATGAAGCTGGTCCTCAATCTGGTACTGGGGCTCAACCGCGCCGTCCTGGCGGAGGGACTGGCCTTCGCCCGCGCCTGCGGCGTCGACCCGGCTCTGGCACTCGAAGTCCTCCGCGATGGCCCGGCGTACTCGCGCGTGATGGATACGAAGGGACAAAAGATGCTCAGCGGTGACTTCACACCGCAGGCGCGGCTGGCACAGCATCTCAAGGACGTGCGGCTGATCGTGGAAGCCGCCGCACTGCGCGATGCGAAGACGCCATTCTCAGAACTTCACCGGGACGTGCTGCAGGCGCTCGTTGAGCACGGGCACGGGGAACTGGATAACAGCGCAGTCGTCAAATGGTTTGGGGAAGCGTAGGGAATGGGGCCGAGCGAAAGGGAACGGTCAGTCCGCCGCGACGAATGCTGCCATTCGTGCTAGAATCAGTCGTGACACTCTTCGGGCGCGGAGTGTGCGAGCGGCCACCTGGCCTCGAAACGCGGGTAACATCACACGCGAGGATTGCGGCGATGGATGTGTCCATCATGCTCGAACAGGTTCGGGATAATGGCTATCGTGCGACAGCGCTGATACCGACGCCACTGATCGCAGAAGCCCCCACGCGCGACGAGGTGGTCGACAAGATCCGCAATCTCATTACCGAGCGCCTGTCTCATGCGGAATTGATACAGGTCCGGGTCCCAGTCACCACCTCGGCCAATCCCTGGCTGGCGATCGCTGGAACATGGCGCGACCACCCCGATCTCGATCAGGTCGTTGAGAACATCGAGGCCTACCGCCGTGACGTGAATGCTGACCCCGGTCGGTTATGAGCCTGTTCGTGCTCGATACTGATCACCTGACACTGCTCCGCCGGGGCCACCCGGAGGTCGTCGCACGTGTCGCCGCCATGGTACCATCAGATCTCGCCATCACGATCATCAGTATCGAGGAGCAGTTTAGAGGGTGGTTTACCCAGGTCCGCAAGGCACGCGATGGCGCACGGCTGGCGCGTGCGTATCAAGGCCTGTTTGACGTCATCGAGATGGCACGCACGCTGGGCGTTTTGCCGTTTTCACGAGCCGCCGTCGACCGCTACTTGAGCCTGAAGCGGTCTCTGCCGCGATTGGGAAAACAGGACCTTGCCATTGCGGCGATCGCATTAGAGGCGAATGCAACACTTGTAACGCGGAATCAACAGGATTTTTCGCTGGTGCCGAATCTGCTTATCGATGATTGGTCGACTGCAGTGCGATAAGTCGTCACGCCACCGCCCGCAGTTCCGCCTCTTCGGCATTCAGCGCCACGATGGCGATCCCCAGCTTGTCGGCCAGTTGGATCACCTCCTGCTGGTCGAGCAGGATCGTCATCCCGGCTTCGATCGCCAGCACCCGGACGCCTGACTCGCGCATCGTCTGCAGCGTCTGCACGCCGATCGTCGGCATATCGAACCGCAGGTCCTGTTGCGGCTTGGCCACCTTGACGACGGTTAATCCGCCCCGCCGGCAGAGCTGGCCGGCGCGGCGGATACATTCGTCGGTCCCTTCAATCGCCTCCACTGCGATCACGGCCGTGTCGTTGACGACGACCGTCTGGCCGACGTCGAGCCGGCCCATCTCCTTGGCCATTTCCCAACCGAAATGGATGTCTTTCCACTGCGACGGCGACGGTTTGCGGCGAGTGA
>CAZWGW010000446.1:0-1799 GCA_964633565.1 uncultured Planctomycetaceae bacterium | reverse complement strand
CGGACAGAAATCGAGGGCCGAGGAGAATTCAATGCCGTCCCGCTCAAACTCGCGGATGACGGCGAGCAGCAACGTGTCGTCCTTCTTGTTCTCCCGGCAATAGCGGTACCACATGTGCAGCGTCCGCCAGTCGGGGACGAGCCTGAGCATACGGAGCGGTTTGAACAGTTCGCGTTTCTCCACCTTGCCGACCTGATGATGATCCAACGCCGCCACCAGTCGACGCGGTGCCGCTTGAAGTAGCGGATGGCGCGCCCCAGTCGGGCGAGGGCCGTCCAGCGGAAATGCTGGCAGGTGTGGGACAGTTCGCCGGGCGCCATGCCCAGGATGCCCAGGCCGTAGACGGCGTAGCCTTCACGGCGGGCCGCCTCGGCGAAAATCACCGGGAAGCGGCCCCAGCCGGCCAGCAGGCCGATGCGGGGCCGGATCGGAATGATGCGGGGCGCCGTGTCACCCATCGTGTCCACAAACGGTCAGGCCGCCCTGGCAGCGGCAGTGCTGGTGAGGGTCGCGATCTGCGCCGTCAGGTCCTTGACCTGACGTTCCAGCTCGCGCAACTGGATCCGCATCTCGGGGAGCTTGCCCATCGCGAGATGCGCCTTGATGGCTTCCTTTTCGGGGCGGGCCGGCAGGCCGTGATAGGTTTCTCCCTCCGGGATGTTGCCGGAGACCCCCGCCTTGGCGCCGAGCGTGCAGCCCGTGCCGAGGTGGGCGTGGTTGGCGACGCCGACCTGTCCGCCACAACGAACGTAGTCGCCCGTCGTGACCGACCCGGCGAAACCGACCTGCGAGGCGAAGGCGTTGTGTTTCCCGAGCCGGCAGTTGTGGGCGATCATGACCTGGTTGTCGAGCTTGGTGCCGGCCCCGACGACCGTCGCGCCGATCATCGCCCGGTCGACGGTCGTGCCGGCGCCGATCTCGACGTCATCCTCGATGATGACGGTGCCGGTGTGTGGGATGTGAATGAAGCGCCCCTGCTCGAAGCGATAGCCGAAGCCGTCCGCTCCGATCACGGCCGTCGCGTGAATGATCACGCGGGAGCCCAGAGTGACGTTGCGGTAGAGCACGGCATTGGCGTGTACTGTGACCTCGTCACCCAGCCGGCAGTCCTCCCCGATGACGGCCCCGGGATGGATGTCGCACCGGGCGCCAAGCACCGCACCTGGTTCGATCGTCGCCCCGGGATGGACATTGCATCCAGGACCGATCACTGCCGTGGGATCGACAATCGCGAGAGGGGAAACTCCGAGGTTCGGCCGGGCCGGACGGGGACGGAAGGCCAGCATCACATCGATAAAGCCGCGTTGGGCATCATCGACGAGGATGAACGTGCGGTCGGCCGGGAGTTGGACTGATGCCGCGAGCGTTCGGCCGATCAGCAGGGCCCCCGCGCGGGACTGGTCCAGCCGGCGGAACTGTTTGTCGGATTCGACGTATGCAAGGTGGCTTGCCGCGGCTTCGTTGAGCGGGGCCACGTCGGTGATGGTGCGCTGTGCGTCGCCGCACAGATCACCGCCGACCAGAGCGGCGATATCTCCCGTCGTCATCGGAGTCCTTTCCGAGTGAGGTGAGCGCAATGTCGTCTGGCGCGCCGGACGCGCGTCCCGCCGGGACGCGGACAAACGCAGGTCGGCTATGGCGGAGTCAGTTTTTGGGGGGGTGTTGTACTGGAAAGGAGGATTTTGGGGCAACAGGGGTTTGATCGGATGAGATTCACGAACCGGGCAAATTGCCCTGTATCAAGCGCCGGCCGGTCGATTCGCTTCAAGTGCTCAGCGACGGCCACGCGCTGCCGCGAG
>CAZWGW010000445.1:5975-6210 GCA_964633565.1 uncultured Planctomycetaceae bacterium | reverse complement strand
CGACCAGGTGCGGGCACGGCCGCATTACATCATTGCACGGACGACCGAGATGCGCCGAGGGCGCGCGGGAGAAGTGACGGAGGTCGGAAGTCGGAGGACGGAGGTTATTTCGCAAACGTAAACCGACTTACTACCGGGGGTCGGGTGTAGAGAAAACAATTTTTGGGGGGCGCGGGCCAACCAGGGAAAAAAGCGCCCCACCCCCCAAAACGAAATAAGTAAACCCCCCCCCCGG